>JAUVSA010000123.1 GCA_030597345.1 Bacillota bacterium | reverse complement strand
GTGGAGCCGGATAAGGAGAGGGCGCGGGACATCAACCGACGCATCGTGCCACACACGGACTTCCTGGTCGGCAATCAGGGGGACTTCTTCGACGCGCTGGGTTACGAGGCGAGGAAGGTGGCGACGACGGACGCGTTCGAGGACTGGCTGGAGGCCTATCAGGAGATGCTGCGGCAGGTGGCCAAGGATTACCCCAACCTGAAGCTGATCGGTACGCAACTGCGGGCGGCCATCACCGCCGATCGCATCCACTGGGGCGCCGTTCTCTACGATGCGGCCGAGGACAAGATGCACCGAGCCGTGGCGCGAGAGAACGTGGAGATCGCGGACCGGACAGGAGGGGGAGATTCGTTCATGTCCGGAGTGGCGGCCGCTCTGCTCAAGGGACAGGAGGTTGAGAGCGCAGTGCAGTGGGGCGCCGCTCACGGGATCCTGGTGCAGGAGACACCCGGCGACACCACCATGGTGACCCAGAAAGACGTCGAAAGAGAAGTGCAACGTGCGCTCAAGGGCGGAGGCGTGAGCGCGCTGCGGTAGGGGCAGAGGTCTGATTCAGAAGGAGATAGCTATGGCCGAGTATCAGAGAGATCGCGCGCGTGTGGACAAGGTAGTCCGGGCGTCCGGAGTGGTCGTCGTGATGAATCGCGATCATGTTAAGAAGCCCGAGGATCTGGTGATCACCATGTGGGAGGTGTACCAGGCGGGATACGTGGCCGAGTGCACCTTTCGCATTGACGCGGCAATCATAAGAGAGGCGATGCAGGAGCTCGTTGGGCGTCGTGCCGAGGCGCCGGCGGAGAAGCCCTTCGTGCTCGGTGTGGGAAGTGTGACCAACCCGAAGGAGCTTGAGGCAGCGATCTCCATGGGTTTCGATATGATCGTGGCGCCGGCGAACGTGATGGGGGGCTACGGCGAAGGAAGGGACTTCGTTCGCCTGGCCCGGCAGGCAGATGTCTTCTCTGCCCCGGCCATTTTGTCGCCCACCGAGCTCCAGTACTTCATCGAACGGGATGACGGCTTCGAGCCGGACTGCATCAAGGTCTTCCCCGCCGGGGTGCACGGACCCAAGGGCATCGGCGACCTGCTCGCCCCTTACGTGCGAGATCGCCACCGAGGCCGTGTGATCATGCCCACCGGAGGCGTGAACTCCGAGACGGGTTCCCAATATCAGGAGCAGATCATCAAGCGGGGCTATGCTCCCGTTCTCGGCATGTCAGCTCCGCTCGCCCTCGTTGGCAAACTGAAGAAGCCGGGCGACGCTGACACAGTCCGACAGTCGCTTGCTGAGTTCAAGGCTGGCTTCAAGCCCTACACGTCGTGCTGAGGCAGGGGCCGGCAACTAAGAGAGGCGTCCCGATGGGAGACAAGGAAGGCGCACTGTTCAGCGTTTCCGGGAAGGTGATCGCGATCACCGGGGCAGCGGGGGTGATCTACAGCACCATCGCCAGGGGCCTCGCCGCGCGAGGAGCCAAGGTGGCGCTGCTGGACCTGCTGGGCGATAAGGCGCAGGAGATCGCCGATGAGATCAAGGGTGGGAGGGGGGAAGCGATCGGGCTCGGCTGCGATGTGCTGGATGGTGACAGCATCTCTGCGGCGCTGGCGGCGATCGTCGAGAGACTCGGGCCCGTTGACGTTCTCATCAACGGTGCGGGCGGAAACCTGGCGGGCGCCACCGTTCCCCGCGACGGCCTTTTCACGGATCTGGCGCTGGAGGAAGTGGATAAGGTGTTCGCGCTCAACTACAAGGGCACGTTCCTGCCGACGCAGATCTTCTGCAAGCACTTCGCTGAACAGGGCAAAGGCATAGTCGTCAACACCTCTTCCATGTGCGCGTTCGCGCCGCTAACGAATGTGCCGGGCTACTCGAACGCGAAGGCCGCGGTGACCAACTTCACGCAGTGGCTGGCGGTGCAGGTGAGGGTAGACTACCCCGATGCCGAAATCCGAGTCAACGAGATCGCGCCGGGCTTTCTGGACACGACACAGAATCACCGTCTCCTGTACGAGGCCGACGACGAGACGCTGACGCCGCGGGGACGGTCGATCATATCGAATACACCTCTCGGCCGCTTCGGCGATCCGGAGGAGCTGCTGGGGCCGATCGTCCTGCTGATATCGGAGGCGGGCAGCTTCCTGCAGGGGACGACGATCGCGGTCGACGGGGGATTTGCGGTGTACTCGGGAGTGGGGCCGCTGGGGGAGAAGAAGAGGGGCTGAGCGTCGGACTCTGTGGGGGACACGGGGGCATCTCCCGCAGAGCAGCGCTACTTTCCGCCATCTTGGGCCAGCGCGCGACAAACCTCCACCGCGCGCGGCGGCAGCGGCAGGAGAGAGCCGCGCCGCGGTCGAAGTCAAGCCGCTCCGCCGAATGCAGACGTGTGGTCGTATTATGGCCGCGCGGCGCATGCTTTGGAGGGGAGGATTCACGGTCATGTCAGCAGCATCTGCACTGTCAGTGCCCTCTGCCGAGGAAGTGCGGAAGGAATATGCTTCCCGCGGGCAGTTCGATTTCGTCGTCCCCGGCGGCGGCCACGGGGCCGCCGCGGTGTGTCGGGCTTTGCTGGACGAGGGGTACGCGGTCGCCGGCGTTGCGAACGCCATCGATGAGGGGGGGCACTCGGCCCGCATTCGCTGGGACATCTACCGCCACTTCGGGTACTGGCCGATAATCCCGGGCGATACGATGAACCTGCTGGGAGGCGGGTTGGCCGATCCGGCGATCTACTCGGTCACCAACAGCCGCCTCCCGAAGGACACGGGCGGCGCCAGCACCGATGCGGTGTTTGCCGAGGCGGTCGATGCGGCGATCGAGAAGCGGCCCGAGTCGGATCGCCTGGCACTGGAGGGGTTCAAATCGTTCCTCGTAGAGATGGGGAAGGCGATCGAGAGCGAGCTGGTGGGAGCGGAGCTGGCCGCGCTGCCGGGGGCGAGCCTCCAGAACCTGCTTCACGTGGGGGTGATGGTACACGTGGGGGCCTACCGCAAGAGCATACGGGCGCTGGATCAGGACAGGTATCTGTGCGGCTCCTACCTGCTGGAGCGGGAGATGAAGGCCAGCAGACGGGGGGTGGTCGTTCCCATGAGCTTCGATAAGGTCACCCTCGTCACGAAGCATGCAGGGGGCCTGACTGTGGTAGGGGGGATCAACCGAGTGCTGCTGGCGAAGGGCGATGGTCCCAATGGGCTGGAGTACGGGGACATGGTGCCCAACTCCATGCTGCCGGAGGCGCCGGCCGAGTCGCCCGAAGAAGAGGCGAGGAAGCTGGCCGGCGCGAAGGTGGTCGATTGGTACCCGGCGGAGGTCGAGCACGGGCCGACCAGCGAGCCGTTCAACAACGATTGGGTGTTCGAGGAGATCCGACCTGTCGCGCCTCGCCTCAATCCCTTCCTGGCCGAGATCATCCGGTCTCTCAAGCCCGGAGGGGCGATCGTGATTCCGCCGGGCAACGCGCACGAGAGCACCTATACCTTCTTCACCATGTCCGGCATCTGGGAGGAACTCCAGGCGGCCAGGTCGCGAGGAGTCCGCGTGGTGCTGGTGTGCAATCCGGTGAACCTGCTGCTCACTGCGGGGTATACGGTTGACGACTACCTCAATGCCATCGAGCAAGCTGTCGCGCGCGGGGCCGGGGGGAAGGAGATCAGGGCGGAGGAGGTCATCGACCGGATCGTGGTTAACGACCCGTCCGGCGCCTCGGAGAAAGTGCAGAAGATGATGGAGGGGGAGGACATCCCGCGGGAGGTGAAGCAGGCGCTGCTGCACCGCACGCCCACGGGTCCGGTGACCGTGAGTTCGGCGGACATGGAGCGGCTGCATGGGCGAGGGATGGAGGTGGTCCAGAAGGCAATGCTGTCGGTGGAGACGGTGTCGATCCGGGGTATCGAGACGGAGGCGATATCGTACGAGCGGGAGAAGCTGATCGAGGCCATCATCTAGCCCGGAGATGCGACTTTCCGGCATGTTGGCGAGTGAGAAAGGACCGGGGAATGCTGACTGCGATAAGAGGCGGAAGGGTCGTCACGCCGCTGGAGGTCTTCGACCGGGCGGATGTGCTGATCGAGAACGGTAGCATTGTGGCGGTCGGGCCCGGGGTGGCTCAGGGAGAGGTCGAGGAGACCATTGAGGCGGAGGGCCAGGTGGTGGCTCCCGGGTACGTGGACGTGCACGTTCACGGCAGCGCGGGGCACGACACGATGGACGGGACGCGGGAGGCGATCGAGGGGATGGCGAGGTTCTTCGCCAGCCGCGGGGTGACGTCGTTTTGCCCGACTACGCTGACGGCTAGGGCGGAGGCGATCACGACCTCAGTGCGGACGGTGCACGAGTGCCAGGAGAGCCCGATCGAGGGAGGCGCACAGCCGCTGGGCGTTCATCTCGAGGGGCCTTACATCGACGCCTCGAAGAAGGGCGCGCAGCCTGAGGAGCACGTGCGCACGGCCTCTGTGGGGGACTACAAGGACTTCTTCGCGCTGGGCAACATCCGTCTCATCACGCTAGCGCCGGAGATCGAGGAGAACCGGGAGCTGATTCCGTTCGCGCGCAGCCGGGGAGCGGTGGTGGTGGTGGGGCACTCGTCGGCCAGCTACGAGGAGATGGTCGAGGCCGTAAAGCTCGGGGTCAACCACGCCACCCATACGTTCAACCAGATGCAGGGGCTGCATCATCGCAAGCCGGCGACGGTGGGAGCGGTGCTGCTGCTGGAGGAGATCTACGCGGAGTTCATCGCAGATGGGGTGCACCTGCATCCCGCCATCGTGGACATGATCGTGCGGCTGAAGGGGCCGGAGAAGGCGCTCCTGATAACGGACGCGATCAGCGGAGCGGGGATGCCCGATGGGGAGTACGAGCTCGGGGGGCAGAAGGTAGTGGTGAAGGAGGGGGCCGTGCGACTTGTGGATGGGACGCTGGCCGGGAGCTGTCTGACTATGGATCAGGCGGTGAGCAATGTTCGGCGGTTCACGGGACGCCCGCTGAAGGAGTGCATCCAGATGGCGACGCTCACGCCCGCGCGATCGATCGGCGTGGCCCACCGGAAGGGGAGCCTGGAGCCGGGGAAGGACGCGGATGTGGTCATCCTGACGCCTGATCTGGAGGTGGCGACGACGATGGTGGGGGGCAAGGTCGTGTACCGGAGGTAGCGAGTGCCCGGGCCGGCGGAGAGGGCGACATGAGCACACTGCGGGGTAACTGCCTCATGGGGCAGTCGGGCGGGCCGACGGCCGTGATCAATGCCAGCATCTGCGGCGTGATTCAAGAGGCGATGCGCCATCCTGAGATAGCGGGGATCTACGGCGCGCAGCATGGCATCCTCGGCGTGCTTCGCGAGGACCTGATCGACCTCCGCCAGGAGGACCCCGAGGAGATAGAGCTGCTCAAGTCCACCCCCGCCGCCGCTCTCGGCTCAATCCGTCACAAGCTCCCCGACCCCGGCGACGACACCTCCGAATACGAGCGCATCTTCCAGGTCTTCGAGGCCCACAGCATCCGCTACTTCTTCTACGCTGGCGGCAATGACTCCATGGATAGCATCAACAAGATCTCGGACTACGCCGCCAAGAAGGGATACGAACTCCGGGCCGTCGGTGTCCCCAAGACTGTCGATAACGACCTGGCGGGAATCGACCACTGCCCTGGCTATGGCAGCGTCGCCAAGCACATCGCGGCGATCACGATGGGGGTGGGGCTGGACATGCAGTCGGTGCACCTGACCGACCCGGTGATCGTCATGGAGGTGATGGGAAGAAACGCGGGTTGGATGACGGCGTCTTCCGCGCTGGCAAGGCGCCGGGAGGGCGCCGCGCCGAATCTGATCTACGTTCCGGAGGCGCCGTGGAACCGGGAGCGGTTCCTGGAGGACGTGCGAAGAACGCACGCCAAGTATGGGTGGTGCTTCATCGCGGTCTCGGTTGGGACAAAGGACGAATCGGGCGAGCACCTCGCCAGTCAGGGGGGGGAGTTTGCGGCAGACGCGTGTGGCCATGGGCAGCTGGGTGGAGTCGGCCCCTTCCTGGACGGCCTGATCCGCGGCGAGCTTGGGCTCAAGACCCGCCCCATTCGCATGGGTCCGGCGGAGCGAATCGCCATGCACTTCGCCTCCCTGACAGACCGCGACGAGGCCTATCGGCTCGGGGCCTTCGCCGTTCAGTCCGCCGTCAGCGGCGTGACTGCGAAGATGGCGAGCCTCAAGCGTGTGAGCAATGACCCCTACCAGTGCGAGCTTACTCTGACCGACCTCGAAGTAGTGGCGAACGAGGAGAGGCTGATACCGCGCGGCTGGCTCAACGATGTCGGGAACGACGTAACGCAGGAGTTCCTCGACTACGCGCGGCCGCTGATACAGGGCGAAGTGCCCACGCCTATCGAGAACGGCCTTCCGCGTTACGCGAGGCTGCGGAGGGTCGTCGTACCCAAGAAGCTACGGGCCTGGGGCACGTCTTAGGGGGTAGCCTGCCACCTGCATCGAGCGGTGGAGCCCACACCCGGATTCGAACCGGGGACCTTGTCCTTACCAAGGACACGCTCTGCCACCTGAGCTATGTGGGCCTCTCAG
>JAUVSA010000102.1 GCA_030597345.1 Bacillota bacterium | reverse complement strand
TATTCCGTAAGCCGCAGCTTGGTCTTACCCGCGCCGGCGCAGTACGCCTCGGCGGCCGTCAGCAGGTCGTTCGCTGCGGCCTCCGCCTCGTTGCCGGCCGCCACGAAGAATCCCTTGAGAAATGCCGTCGAGAACTCCCATTCCCTTCCCCCGCCGTCCTTGCCCTCAACCGTCCGGCGCAGGACGCAGGCGCTGAACCCAATCACATCGCCGTCGGCGCCCGTTGCGACCAGCACGCCCTCTGGTTCGTAGTTCGGCTCCTCGAGCATTGTGCGGCGGAACCCCTCGTCCGTTAGTCGGTCGTGGGGTAGGGCAGCGTTCCATGCCGCGGCGACTCGATTCACATCGTTTCTTCTCAGTTGGACTATATGCATTGCGCTGAACTGACCTGCCACCATGTGCTGCCCCCAATTCGCCCATCAAGGCGAATGGTCCTATCGGGCATGGTGTGTTGTGTCACTCCCAAGAGTGAACAATCCTGTAACAGCAAAGGTGAACAGGCAAGCGCCGGCGCGTCACTGGCGCAGAAGCCCGCGGCCGGCGCCTCCGGAGATCGAGAGGCTGTTGTCGGTGGAGCAACCCCGCCGCCTGGGTCGGGACGCCACCATCTCGGTCGGGGCCGCTGCTATCCTGTCCCGCCAGAGTACATGGGCCGACAGATCTGGGTGGCCCTGCTCAACAACCAGTTGCGCATCGAGTACGCAGGCAATACCATCGCTACCTGCAGCCAATAGAGTGTTCAGTTCCTGAGCTGCAATCCGGTTCAATCTTGGAGGTTGCGTAACAGAACTCCGATGATCCGCGGGCGACAGCTCGCTCTCGCTTGACACTCCACCGATTTGATGGTATGTTGGCTCGGTCGGGATAGCTATCTGGCTGGACTCAGAGACCGGTCTGAGCGTGGCGTGAAGACTTGCCAGGAGTGCTGTCAGCCTTCTGCCTTTGACGTTCAGACTTCGGAAAGGAGTTGGCGGTGGCCACTGGCAAAGTCAAGTGGTTCGACGACGCCAAGGGGTACGGCTTCATCGAGACTGAAGAGGGTGATGTCTTCGTCCACTTCTCGGCGATCATCAGCAGCGTGCCCGGGCGGAAGTCACTCTACGAGGGCCAAGAAGTAGAGCTCGATGTCACGACCGGGGCCAAGGGACTGAAGGCTGAGAACGTAAGAGTACGATAGCTCGTCTGAAGGTGTTCTAGTTATCTGGCCCCCGGCTCCGGAGCTGGGGGTTCGGCGCGTATGTATGTGGCGGAGTTCTGTGGTACATATAGGGTGGATTCATCCGTACTAGCCGCGGCAACCTGAGCGTTTCGGCAGGGCTTCCCAGAGCCGACGGTTAGTATTGGTGGTCCCTGTGGCAGCCAGCACTTGTGATACCTCGTTGTGAGACTCGCCATCATCCTGCGGCTCCCCTCGAGGCTGCCTTTGCTGGCCAGCAGCCGGCCAGCACGTCTGAGACAACTGGGCCTTCGGCCCATCTGGGAGTCCATGCGGTGGCTAAGGATGACAGTACGGTCTACATCGCGAACTTGCCGTGGCGGACGACGGAGGATGACCTCGTTGCTCTCTTCGAGGAAGTCGCTCCGGTAGTAGACGCGCGAATCATTCAAGACCGCAGGACGGGACGGTCATGCGGGTACGGCTTCCTGGAACTGCCGAGCCCGGAATGCGCGGCACGCGCCGTCGCCACGATGAACGGACGTGAGTTTAACGGGCGTCTGCTGGTGGTGAGCCGCGCTAATCCCCGCGCGCCTCGCAGCTAGTCAGCCGCGGGCCTCGCTCAACCCCCCTACGGCAGCACCACCGCTGCCAGCATGCTCGGCGTCACAGGCGCAGATTCGGCTACCTCGAACGCTCCCTGCACTTGACTGACCGCCCTCGCCGACAGGTCTCGCAGCCCCGCAGGTACCAGGAGAGTGGCTACCGGCTCGCCCCCGATCGCGTCTCCAGTCTTCTTGTGCAGCAACACGCCGCACGTACGCCTCCGTTCGCCGGCGAGGGCCTTGAGATCGCGCAGGGCGAGCCCGATGCGGCGGGCATCGATCGCGGCCACATAGCCCTGCCGTTCCACCTCAACGGGGATATGGTCGGTTTCTCCCATCAGCTTTTTGAGATCCCGCACTGCCTCCCTGCAGCCGCCCTGAGCGACGATCATCTCCTCCAACTTCTCCAGTCCCGCCCCGGAGGCCAAGTTCAACTGGGCACTCTCTCGTCCCTCCTGTGGGCTGGGAACGGCGCCCCCAAGGCATAGCATGTGACCGGCAACGATCTCGCAGAGCTCGACGAAATCCGCGGGGCCCCTTCCTGCCAGTGTCTCCACGGCCTCCACCAGCTCAACCACGTCTCCCACGGCCGTGCCGAGCGGCTCATCCATCCGAGTGACCAACGCCACTGTTCGCTTGCCCGCGCGGAGGCCGATATCAACCATCGCTCCGGCCAGCGTGCGTGCGGACTCCACGTCCGGCATGAACCCCCCGTGGCCTGCCTTCACATCCAGCACAATCGCGTCTGCACCCACGGCCAGCTTCTTGCTCATGACCGAGCTGGCGATCAGGGGTATGCTCTCCACGGTGGCAGTGGCATCTCTAAGCGCATAGATCTTCTTGTCCGCGGGGACCATCTGGTCCGTCTGCGCGGCAATGGCCACGCCGATCTCCGCCACCTGCCTGACGAAGCGCTCCGGCGGGAGGTCTGTCGTCAAGCCGGGCAGGGATTCCAGCTTGTCGATGGTTCCGCCCGTGTGGCCCAATGCGCGGCCCGACATCTTGGGCACCGGGACCCCGAAGGAGGCAACGAGTGGGGCAACCACCAGTGTGGTCTTGTCTCCCACTCCTCCGGTGGAGTGCTTGTCCACTTTGGTTCCGGGGATCGTCGAAAGATCAAGGCGCTCCCCAGACTCAGCCATGGCGAACGTGAGATCGGCAGTCTCTTGGGACGTCATGCCGCGCAGCACTATCGCCATCAGCAGCGCCGCCATCTGGGAGTCCGGTACCAGTCCGCGCGAATACCCACAAACCGCTTGGCTGATCTCCTCCTTGGAAAGCTCCAGGCCGTCGCGCTTCTTCGCAATCACCTCGTCAATAGTCACGGGAGTGCTCCATCTATGCGCCAGTCCGAAGCGGATTATATCACGACAGAGGGAGCAATGCTCGCCCCGACAGAGGGAGCAATGCTCGCCCCAACTGCGCTGGCGTCATCGTTGCACTCGCGACTGGAAGTCGATCGGCCGCTCGGACAGCAGCGCGTCGACGTCAGACGGCCCCGCCGCGCTGGCGAGAACAGCAGCGGAGGTGAAGGCCAGGGGAGAAGTGAACTCAGACGCAGCCTGCGCCTGGCCCGCGGCGATGATGGATTCCACGTCCTTACCGAGCGCGTGGACATCCCGGCGGACCTCCATCGCCACTGCATCGTTCTTCGCCAGAACGAGAGCTATCAAGTCTCGCCCAATGGCGAAGTAGAGTAGTCCACACGCGAACAACAGCAGCAGCCGTCGCCACTGCCTGGTCCGCCGCCGCGCACTATAGGCGCGCTCGGCCGCGGCACGATGGCGCAGATAGGTGGCGGACGGGTTTACCGGCACCACAGGCGAACCGAGGTGGACTCGGCGGCTGGGCCGGACGGGCGACACAGGCATAGCTTCCTCCACGAACGGCAATCGTGGTGGTGGCCCCTGCTGCGCCAATCCATGACCAAGCCCCTTATTCCACAGTTGACGGATCCGAGTTGACGAATCCGTCCGCACTCTCCCGGCGGACAGACGGGCCAGTTCGGCCCGTGACGCGAAGAGGGCGCGGAGTTGCCGCCAGGCTGCTTGCGCAGGAACGCCACGCGGGAACGCCTAACCAGACAAGAGGCAGACGATGGAGGAGGATGCCGTCGATGGTGGACAGGTCTCCGCGTGGCAAGGACGTGGCAGCGAACGCGCAGGGGCCATCGAGGACGGCGAGAGGTCAGCACAACGTACGACGGCCGAAGTCGCTGTGGTCGGGCTTACGTGGGAGAGCCAGGTCGGCATTCTTCCGTTACGGTTCTGCGCTTGACGTTGCGCCAAGCCGCCGAAGTCTTTTGCTGATACTCATCGCCTGCGCGCTGGCGGCGGCCGGATGCTCCGCCGGCCGACGTGAGGTCCCCTCCCCGGCTGCCCCTTCGGCCTGGCCACCGCCTGTCGTGGAATCCGGCCAGCCGATCGAACTCGCCCCTGGGGAGGCATTCCACTTCGTGGATCACTTCCACGGGAACGACACCCATGCTGCCCTCCCACGGGGCGGCGATGGCCACCGTCGAATCACCCTGGGAGACGTCCGCCAGCCGGCCATCTGCACTCCGGCTCCGTATACTCTCAGGCAGAAAGTGCGGCTTCCTAAGGGGGCGATGCTCCGCACTGCCTTCGGCCTGGCGCCCAACAGCTGGAACAAGAAAGGCGGGGGGGTCCGGTTCTGTGTGCGTCTGCGCCGAGGCGATGAGACAATCGAACTGCTGTCCACGGAGCTGAAGCGCTGGCGCGCTGCCGACGACCCGAATTGGTCTCCGGTCACAATCGATCTGCCTTCAGGGTACGGAGAGGAGGTGGAGATCGAACTTGTGACCGAAGCAGTCGGTGCGCCCCGGGCGGGGGCGCAAGAGGAATTCGCCGCCGCCTACGCACTGTGGGCAAATCCGACGATTCTTGCCCCGGCCCAAGAGCCGCGCCCGAACATCGTTCTCGTGTTTGTGGATGCGCTCCGCGCGGACCATCTCGGGTGCTACGGATATGAACGGGAAACCAGCCCCTTCCTCGATCGCCTGGCGCAGGAAAGTGTGCTGTTCGAGGACGTCACCTGCCAGGCGACATGGACCCTACCGTCGACTCTGAGCTTGCTTACATCAAGCTATCGCTTCATCGGCGGATCACAGATCGCCGGGTCTTTCCGCGAGCCGGCGGAAACCGGAGGCGAGGGTTACTACGTCCCACCTGTAGTGCTGCCGGTTTCACTTCAGGGAGAGCTTCGTAAGTCCGGATACAAGACGCTTGCCTGCGTTGGCGGGGGTTTCATGAATCCGGCCCTCGGCTGGGATTCAGGGTTCGACTGGTATTGGTCTCCCCAGCACACACCACTGCTGGCCGACCAGTTGGCGGTGCTGAAGCGTCGCCTGGCGGGGGACCCTCAGACGCCCTTCTTCCTCTTCCTGCATACCTACGAGGTGCACAACTACTTCCAGGGCCGGGCGCACTGCCTGGAGCAGTTCGACAGCGGCTACCTAGGTCCCCTCACTGACCCCCGTCGGCTCATGGACGCTGCTCTGCACGAGAAGCCGGAGAATCTCTCGCCGGCCGACCTCCAGTACATACGGGACCTCTACGATGGCGAGATCCGCCAAACGGATCGCTACTTGCGTCTCTTCCTGGAGTGGCTGCTCAAGCAGCCCTGGGGGAAAGACACGGTTGTGGTGCTGACGGCCGATCATGGCGAGTCACTCGGCGACCACGGGGCCATGAGCCACGGCGGTGTGCCGTACCGGGAGGTGGCGCGCGTCCCTCTGCTTGTCCATCTTCCGCACGCCCGATGGCGCGGCCGGCGGGTAACTCAGGCGGTAGCACTGGTGGACCTAATGCCGACTCTGCTGGATCTGGCCGGCGTTGCTGCTCCGCCCGGCATGGTAGGGCGGTCGCTCACCCCGTTGCTCCAGGGCGCCGGGAGGAGTGATTCAACCCCCATTTTCTGTGAGAGCCGGGGCGCCGCGCTGCTGGCGCGAGAAGGACGCTGGTGCTATATGAGTTGGCGCGGCGAGCAGCAGGAGGAGCTCTACGACATCGCGCGCGATCCTGGGGAAATGGACAACCTTGCCGCCGAAGCGCCGGAGCGGCTTCACCACATGCGGCGCGTACTAGCTGGCCTGGCGATGCGGGCCGCGCGCGGTTTCCGGCTCGTGGTGGACGGCCCCAGACCCCATGAGGTGGCGGTCGAGCTCACGTGCGACGGGCCGCTCTCCTATCTGGACGCACCAACTCTACAGCAGACAGACAGGCTTACCGTAACCAGGAGGAGGGCCGATAATCCCTCGGCACAGTCGCGGGGACATCGCGCGCAGATCACGCTCTCACCGGGCGAGGACCCTCATGTCATCCTGTTCGAGCCCCAGGACCGCAATTCCGCCGTGGTTGTCTCGGTCACCTCGGGCGGCGAACCCGCGGAGGTGACGCGCTTTCACCTCGGCAGCCAACAGAGGCCCGCCGGGAAGATGCCGCTCAGCATCGGCCCGGAGGCCAGGCCGATGCTGCTTGCCGATGAACCGCCGGTTCCTGGAGATCTGGACACCTGGGGTATCTGGATCTGGCTGCCGCGGGCGGCGGCAGCGGCCCCTCCCGCCGGCAGTCCACGCGCAGAGTCGCTGCCGTCGGACATGCAGGACCAGCTCCGCTCGCTCGGCTATCTGCGCTAGTAGACCGCCGTCGACGCGAGAAGAGTGCTCAGAGAGCCGGGCTGAGCAGCACGATCTCGGTGGGCTCGGGGAGCGTTTCTTTCGTGACCGCGATCTCCGAACCGTCCACTCGCCGGACCTGCGTCTTGCCGGCCAAGAAGTCGTCCACCGGGGCGATGCCGAGGCTGACTTTAGCAGTGCGGTAGTGCATGGGAATAGCGATGCGCGGCCGGAGGCGGTTGACCACTGCCGGCGCGCCTTTGGCGTCGATGGTGAAGGTGCCGCCCACGGGCACCATCAGCACGGCCAGTGATCCCAGAGCAGTAGCATCCTCCGCGCTGAGCGCGTGGCCCAAATCCCCGAGGTGGCAGACCGACATGTCGTCGGCCTCGATAACGCGCACGATGTTGTCACCCCGCTCGGCGCCGCGATTCGTATCGTGATGGGCCGCCAGCGCTCGGAAGACGATCCCGAGATGGGTTTGCTCTTCCGTGCCGGTCACGACCAGGGGCTTCCCAGGGACCATCTTGACGTAGTTGTGGTCCGCGTGGTCGTGGCTGATCACGACGATGTCAGCAGGCTCCTTCAGCGGCCCGTAGGCGATCGCGCCGCCGAATCCGCCGGGTTCGTAGGGGTCGGTGACGATCTTAGTGCCGTCCGCGGTGGTGATCAGGAAGGCTGCGTGACCGAGAAACTCGATCTTCATTGTCTTTCTCCGCCCTCAGGCCTCTGAGGTCAGCCCTTTGTGAAGCGCTGTAATCGTCCCCCGGAGGACTTCCGCGCTGCGCTTCAGGCCCCTGCCCTCCTCTTCTGACAGATTGAGCGGCAGCAACTCCAGCACGCCACTCCTACCCACACGAGTCGGCACGCTGAGCGCCACGCCGGCAAGCTCACCCGAGCCCTGCAGCGTCGAGACCGGGAGCACTGCCCCAGCGTCCGCCACTACTGCCGTCACCACCTCCCGTACTGCCAGCCCCACCGCGTAGCCGGCGCCTCCCTTCAGCCGGATGCACTCGGCGCCGGCCTTGCGCGCCGACTCGAAGACCTCCCGCGCTGCCTCCTCCGAATAGGTTGGAAGGGCAGACATCGGGGATCCGTCGTAGCGCAGCCCGGAGAGGACAGGCACCATGGAGTCTCCGTGCTCTCCCAGTATGAGGGCCTCGAGGCGAGAGGGATCCAGGTCGAACCTCTCTCCCAGCAGAGAGCGAAACCTGAGTGTGTCCAGGAGAGTTCCAAGCCCGATCG
>JAUVSA010000068.1 GCA_030597345.1 Bacillota bacterium | reverse complement strand
CCTACGAGGAGGCGGTGCTGAGCTGGCAGGAGCAGATCGAGATGTCGTTTCGGCGCCGCGAGCTAGGGGCCCGGCGCGCAGTCCTGGGGCCGCGCGATTCGGAGGCCGTGGAGCCGGAGCGGCCGAGCGCACTGTCAGAGTAAGAGAGGGCCGGGGAGTCTGAAGGGGCGCGCCGCGACAGTACGCAGGCGCGTCGGCACGGACGGTAGTTCTCCAAAGAGAGACGTGCGTGCGGAAGAGCATCTCCGGGGACTGGCAGAGGGCGGACCGTAATCCGCCCTTTCTCTGTGGCCCGAGGAGGGGGGCCGTCGGGGATGTAGAACGTGTGGGTGGATTACTCGTGGTTCCCGGGGTGAAGAGACCTGTATGGCGCGTTGCATCATCGCTGCGGCACTTACTACATACGGGCTGGCCGTGTTTCAGAACACGCTTGGTGGAGCGATCGCCATTTGGGGTGTCTCTCCCGACTTGCTCTTCCTGTGGGCGGTATGCATGGGATTGCTCAGCGGGCGTCATGTGGGAGCAGTAGCTGGCTTCGCCTCTGGCATCATGGAGGGTGGTCTGCAACATGTGGCGATCGGGGCCTTTGCGATCAGCAAGACCGTGAGTGGGTTCGGCGCGGGGCTGCTGGCGACGAAGATGTTCCGGGAGAACTGGTTGGTCCCGATCGTGAGCGCGGGAGTGCTGACGGTCGTCAGCGAGGTTACGTTTGTGCTGTTCTCTCGCGCCGGCGAATGGCCCCAGGCCGGACGACTGATCGGTCTGCGGGTGCTGTACCACGCGGTGCTGGCGCCGTTCGCGTATGCGCTTACCAACCGGGCGCGCCGAGCGCTGGTTGGGAGGGAAGAAGGGGTCCTGTAACCCGTGACTCCTCGACTGGTGATACTACGCGCGGTGGTGGCAGTGGCGTGCGCGGTGATCCTCGGGCGGCTGGTACAGCTTCAGGTCATCGAGGGAGACCGGAACCGGGAGCTGGCGGATGAGAATCGCATCCGCATCGTGCGCCGGATGGCCCCTCGAGGCACGATCTACGATCGCCACAATCGGGTACTTGCAGCGAGCCGCCTTGCGTTCTCCGTTCGAGTGGTGCCGGAGGAGCTGGCGATGGCCGGCGCGGAGGACCCGGCGGCCGAGCTCGCCACTCTGCTGGGCCTGCCGGAAGCCGCAGTGAAAGAGGCACTGCACAGCCAGGCGCTGTCGCGCTACGAACCCATGTTTCTCCAGCGAGACGTGTCGGAGGAGGTGGTGGCGAGACTGGAGGAACATGCGCCCTACCTCTCTGGGGTCGGCGTGGCAGCAGATGCAGTGCGGCACTATCCGCACGGCTCACTGGCGGCGCACGTGTTGGGCTACGTGCGGCAGATCAACGCGGAGGAGCTTACACGTCCCGAGAACGCGGGCTATCGAGCCGGCGATCTCATCGGCAAGGCCGGCGTTGAGAAAGTGACCGAACGTGCTTTGCGGGGGACCGATGGAGGCGACCAGATCGAGGTGGATGCGCGGGGTCGGCGAGTTCGCACGCTGGGAACGGTGCCACCACGTCCCGGCCGTAATGTGTGGCTGACGCTCGACGTCGATCTGCAGCGCGCGGCAGAGGATGCGTTAGGAGGCCGAGCGGGCGCGCTGGTCGCGATGGACCCGTGGACCGGGGAGATTCTGGCGCTGGCAAGCCATCCCTCGTATGATCCGAATATGTTTGTGGGGGCGCTGACACCAGAGGAATGGGATAGGCTCAGGGGCCCGGGTCACCCTCAGTACAATCGCGCCATCACTTCGCGCTATCCGCCTGGATCGGTCTTCAAGATCGTCACTGCGGCCGCGGCGTTGGAGTCAGGGAAGTGTGACATTAGAAGCCGGTTTCTCTGCACGGGCGCATACCGGATTGGCGATTGGTCGTTTCGCTGCTGGCGCCGCGCCGGGCACGGGACGGTGGATTTCGTCAGTGGCTTCGGGCAGTCCTGTAATGTGATGTTCGTGACTCTCGGGCGGCTGGTGGGGGTGAGACAACTCGCGGACATGGCGGGCCGATTCGGTTTGGGGGAGAAGTGTGACATAGATCTGCCGGAGGAGGCGGCGGGCCTAGTTCCGACGGCAGAGTGGAAGCGGCAGGTACGAAGGGAACCCTGGTATCCAGGAGACACCTGCCAGATGGCAGTCGGACAGGGAGATTGCCTGGTGACGCCGCTTCAGGTTGCGCGCGAGTTCGCCGTGGTCGCCAACGGCGGTAGTCTGGTGCACCCACATCTGATCGTTCGCATCGAAGGGGAGAGCGACTACTCGCCTCCCGTCGAGGGACGCTCTCTCGGCCTGCGGCCAGAGACGATCGCGGCTTTGAGGATGGGCATGGAGGCCGTAGTTGCGCCGGGCGGCACCGCGGCAGGGATCATTACGCCAAGGTACGGAATCGCCGGGAAGACGGGCACCGCACAAGCCCCCGGGGGTGACCCTCACGCCTGGTTCGCGGGGTATGCTCCCAGCGATAGGCCGAAGCTAGTGGTGGTGGCAGTGATTGAGCACGGGGGACAGGGCAGTGAGATAGCAGCTCCGGTGGCGAGACACGTGTTCGACGTGGCGCTTCTCCCGAAGGACGAGTGGCCAAGCTGGCCCCCTGTTGAGCTGACCGCCGCCGCGAGTCCGGGAGAGGAGAACTAGAGTCGCAATGACCGCTGCCGTCGCCGCGCTGGTTGTGGTCGCGACCTCGCTTCTTCCCGCGACGCGACTGGTGCCTTCCGGAATCGACCTCCAGTACCGACGGCCACTGGGACAGGTCGCCCAGTATCATCTGCTGCTGCAGGTCGAGGGGATCCAGGTCAGTCTGGGCGAGCGGCGCCCTGTTCGGGTGCGCGCGGAGGTCGAGCTTGTCGAGGAGGTGATCGCGCACGAGCGCGGCGGTGGTCTCTGGCTGCGGGTGAGGGCGCGGCCGCTGAAGGTTGAGGATACCAGCGGAACTTTCTCGAGGGACCGGGAGGGAGAGTGGCCGGAGGTGCGGGTGCGCATGACCCCCCGGGGGGAAGTGCTGGACGTGTCTCTGGCGGCGGGGGACCGGCAGGCGGGGGCTGCGGAACGGAGCTTCGCTGCACTGATGTCCCAGCCGGCTCCGGTGATCTTCCCGCCGAATCGGGTGGAGGTGGGCGACGAATGGGTGTGGGAGAGAGACGGGGCAGTCCAGCGAAGCCGCCTCCTCGAGATCATTGGCGAGGGCGGGGAACAGGTAGCCCGGATCGTCAGTGAGGGCCACTCACGGCTGCGACTCGAAGAAGGCAGTGAGGCACTGGGCCTGATGACCCTCCTATCCGGGGAAGCCACGCAGCACTCGCAGCTCGATCTGCTGTCCGGCAGAGGCGTGCCGGCGCGGCACAAGGGAGAGATGCGTGTGCAGACGAACTCACAAGTGACACTGAATCTCCCGGCGGGGTCGGAGGCGTTCGAAATGCTGAGCGATCTACGGATCGAGTTCGATCTCAGGCTCGTGTCCGTCGACGGAGAGCCGGTCAGCTTCCATTAGCCAGGAGAGGAGCGGCGGTGAACTTCGGGGCAGCGTTCTCTTTGGTGTTGAGAATGGCGATCTGCGCGGCGATCAGCTTCGCCGGGGGATACATGATTCTGTCAGCTCTCTTTGCGCGGAAGATAACGGGGCGCGAGGCATTTCTACTGACATCCGGTCTACTTGTGCTCTCGTTCGTCTGCGTTTCGATGGCGCTGCGCGGAGGACCGGGGATTATCCTGCTTCTGCTGGCAGTGGCAGGAGCGGCACTGGTGTTTCGGCTGCTGGCGTGGGCTGCGGAGCGCAGGATCACAAAGGGAATCGTCGAGGAGGAGATCGCCAAGTATCAGCATGCGATGGAGGTTGACCCGAAGAATACGGCCGCGCACTCGCTCTTAGCAGATACCTATCGCGGACTTGGGCAGTTGGAATCCGCGATCGAGGAGTACCAGACCGCGCTGAGCCTGGACTCGTCTCTCCGCCAGGAGCGGTACTGGCTGGAGCGGCTGAGAAGGGAAGTAGAGCATGGAGGGCAGAAGGAGCTGCTCTGTCCCCGGTGCGGCACGCCCCGGCCGCAGGGCGCGGGGGAGTGCCAAGAGTGTGGTCGGATATACTCAGTCTGGGAGGTACGGCGGCATGCCTTCGAGGTGATGCCGCCGGGCCGCCAAGCGGCTGTGGCCGGTGCGGCAGTGGGCGCCATGAGTGTGCTGCTGGCGATAATCGTCCTAGCGCCGGGGACAATGAAGCTGATGGGCATCATGGTAGTGCTCCTGGTGCCAGCCGCGGTTTTCATCCTGACAGCCCGGGCAGGTGGAGGGTAAGGCTGAGATCATGCCAAGCACGGAGTCAAGGAAGATGACGGTGTTCGCAGCGTGGACCACTTTGGTCGTTGGGGCGGCACTGCTGAGCTGTGCGATGTCGGCGTGCGCCGCCGCCAACGGCGACTTGCAGGAGCGCACCTTGCCCAATGGCCTGACGGTGCTGGTGCAGGAGGATCACTCGGCACCGTTGGTGTGCTCATACATCTGGTATCGGGTGGGGATGCGACACGAGGCCCCGGGAGAGGCGGGGATCAGCCACTTCCTGGAACACATGGCCTTCAAGGGGACGGAGAGCTTCAGTGGTCGAGAACAGAATCGTCTGGTGACGGCGCGAGGAGGGTATCTGAACGGATTCACCTCGATGGACTATACGGCCTATGTGGAGACGCTGCCGCGGGACGCGCTCGACCTAGCGTTCGATATCGAGTCGGAGCGCATGACGAAGTGCGTACTCTCTGCCGATGACATCGAGGCCGAGAAGGGAGTAGTGCTGTCAGAGTTCGAGAGCGCCGAGAACGATCCCGCTTTTCTGCTGCGGCAGAAGGTGATGGCCGCGCAGTTCCCGGATCAGCCCTACGGTGGGATGATAATCGGCGAGCAGGGCGATCTGCGCGCGCTGACCCGGGAGCAAGTAGTATCCTACTATCGCAGCCACTATGCTCCCAACAACGCGGTGCTCGTGGTGGTGGGAGACGTGGATGCGGAGGAGGTGCTGGCGAAGGCAGAGGAGTTCTTCGGATCGATTGCGAGCGCAGATACGGTCCCGCCAGCATCCAACCCAGGGAGGGGGCCCACGGGTGAGAAGCGGGTGAGACTGGAACTGCCGGGGCGGACTTCGTACCTGCAGGCAGTATATGAAGTGCCTCCCATCCAGCATCCCGACCACATCGTGCTGGAGGTCTTCCAGAATATCGTCAGCGGGGGCCGCACCGGCCGGCTGTACCGGGCACTGGTAGATACCGGTCTTGCTGCTCAGGCCGGCGGGTGGGATTACGAGAATCCGGAGCCCACGGTCTTCGCCTTCGAGATCGCGCTGCGTCCCGGAGTCGAGCACGAGGAAGTGGAGAAGGCTTTCGATTCGGTGCTGGAAGAGCTGACCGAAGAACGCGCGGCCGAGCGCGAGCTGCAGAAGGCGAAGAATCAGACGAAAGCTAACTTCGTCTACGCGACAGACGGCGTCACCAGTCTGGCGCGGCAGATCGGCTACTACAGCATCATCCATGACCCCGAGTATCTTCGGACCTTCCCAGACAGGGTTGATGAAGTCACGAGCGAGGATATACAGCGCGTCGTCAGCAAGTACTTCGTGCGCGAGAACCGTACTGTTGGATGGCTCATCGCGGGCGAGGGGGGAGGCGCGGGAGCACCATCTGGCGGCCCCCATCCTGCGGAGGCACGGTGGCGGGGACGCCCCGAGCCGGAGGCGGGGACGGCGGAGGGCACTTCTCCCCTGCCGGTGCCCGTGCCCGCGAGCCTCGGCCCGGTCACTAAGGTCTACGACATCGAGCTTGCCAACGGGATGCGGGTGCTGCTGCAGGAGAACCGCTCGGCGCCCTTTGTGGTGATCTACGGGAATGTCATGGCGGGCCCGACGTTCGATCCACCGGAGAAGGCCGGTCTGGCGGCGTTCTGTGCGGAGATGCTGTCTCGGGGCACGGAGAAGCGGAGCTGGCAAGAAATCCAAGAGGAGCTGGAGTTCGCGGCCGCGTCGATCCGGTTCGGCACCGGTGTGCAGGTGGGGACAGTCTCCGGGCGATGTCTGAAGGGGGACCTTGCGCTGACACTGGGAGCCGCCGCAGAGCAACTCATGCTTCCGGCGTTTCCGCCGGAGGAGATCGAGAAGGTGCGCTCGGAGATAGCTGCCGCGCAGCAGCGAAGGGACGAAGATACCACTCGGGTGGCCGAGAAGGAGCTGCTGGCCGAGATCTTCCCAGAGGGACATCCCCTGCATGCTCAGCGCCTCGGGACCAAGGAGAGCGTTTCCAGGATCACGCGAGATGATCTGGCGGCCTTCCATGCACGCTACTACCGGCCGGAGAACGTGATCCTGGCGATCGTCGGGGACACCGATCCAAGCGAGGTGGCGAGGCTGGTGGAGGATGCCTTCGGCGGGTGGGCGCGGGGCGGCGAGCCAGCGCGGCCCGAGCTGCCCTCGGTGCCGGCGCCAACCGAGGCCCGCGTGGTGCGCGTTCCCGTCCCCAGCAAGACGCAAGCCGACATCGCGCTCGGATTCCCAGGGCTCAGCCGGCGGGACCCGGATTACTACAAGGCGGATCTGATGAACTACGTGCTCGGCCGTGGGTTCATGAGCCGTTTGAACATGCGAATCCGGGAAGAGATGGGAATGGCCTACTATGTGTGGAGCAACTACTGGGCCTACTGGGGAGCGGGGCCGTGGGTGCTGCAAATGGGAGTGAATCCCGAGAATGTGGAGAAGGCGATCTCGACGGCGATCGAGGAACTGGAGCGCATCCAAAAGGAGCCTCCGCCGGATGAAGAGGTGGAGCTCTGGAAGGACTACGTCGAGGGCACGGTCGCGCGGAGGATGGAGACGTTTTCCGGGATCGCTCAGAATCTGGTGATATCGGCGTTCTACGAGCTGGGCCCGTACTTCCCGTATGAGTATCCCGGGATTCTGCGCGCGATTACGGCCGAGCAGGTGCAAGAGGCGGCCCAGAAGCATCTGTACCCAGAAGCTTATGTGGCCGTGATCGCGGGGCCGGTGGAGGAGGCGCCGGGGGACTAGCCTCCGCGTCGCCGCGGGCTACACAACCTGTCCCTGCTCCCGCAAGGCATGGCGAAGCTCCTCGGCCTGTACCTGACGAGGTGAGATGCCGCGCTGAGCGGCCATTGCGGCGGCGAGTCCGGCTGCTTCGCCCATGGCGAAGCAGGTGGGCATGATGCGGAGGGCAGCCTGGCCTTCGTGGGTGGAGGAGATACAGCGGCCGGCGACGAGCAGGTTGTCTATCCCCAGCGGCAGCAGACAGCGATAGGGGATCTCGTAGTAGTCACCCTCAGGGACGCTGCGGATGACGGTGCCGGCCCCGCTTGGGCTGTGGATGTCGATGGGGTAGTTGCTGCGGGCGATTCCGTCGGGGAACTTCGTCGCTTCTACCGCGTCCTCGGCGGTGAACGCGTAGTCGCCCCGTATGCGTCTGCTTTCCCGTATGCCGATCTGGGCCGCGCATTGCTGGAGGTAGGCGCGCTCGAATCCCGGGACGTCTGCGATGAGGAAGCGCGCTAACTCATGGGCCTGGCGGCGAGCCTCCAGCTCCGCCTCGGTAAGGTCGTCGGCGCGTGTGGGATCGCGATGCGTCACGCGGGTTGTGTTGAAATGGACCACATGCGGATGTAGGGTGTGAAACAGAAGCACGTTTTCTCGCGGGCAGGTCACGCGCCCTTGCGCCTTCGCGGCGTCGAAGAGACGGTTGATCTCCTGCCGTGACGGCATGCGGGAGATGGCGACGCCAGCCATCCGGAAGTTCAGGGTCATAGGCTGTGTGAGGCCGTCCTTCTCCCGGCCCTGCTCACAGGAGACTCCGGCGCGATAGGCGAGGTCGGCGTCTCCGGTGCAGTCCACGAAGATATCTGCTGACCGATTCTCATGGCCGTCCTTGCCCTCGGTCCCAACGCGCACGATCCGCTGCTGCTTGACGTCGGCACGCGTGAGGAGGGTGTGGAAGCGCATGCCCACTCCGGCTTCACGCACCAGTTCATCGGCCACAAGCTTGAAGATCTCGGGGTCGAACGCGGTGGGCTGGCGTTCAGATCCGTAGCCGCCGAGAGCCTGCATGCGGTCCAGCATCTGTTGGAAGATGCCCGCCACGAGCGGCTTGCCGGCGGCGTGCCAGCCCATGAAGGGGTTGACAAGTCCGGCGGTCGCCATGCCGCCGAGGAATCCATAGCGTTCGATCAGGAGTGTATCGGCCCCGCTCCTCGCGGCGGAAACGGCCGCCGCGAGGCCGGCGGGACCTCCGCCAGCCACCAGCACGTGCGTCATCTCATCGGCACCTCTGCGCAAAGGATCGGCCGCGGCGGCCTGGGGCTAATCCTGAACGGCTTCTCGGGCATCCCCGACTCGAGTGCGCCAAGCTCGGGCGACCATCACAGCTATCCAAGTCAGGGTAACAGCATACCACAATACTCCGACCAGGGCCAAAAGGCCGGCCTCTTGCGGGCGGGCAGCGGGCAGGGCCTGGAGCTGGCACGAGCAGAGGTATTTCCCGAAGTAGGAGCCGAAGAAGTAGGAGATGACGGTTATCAGCGTCACCATGGTGATCCAGTACACGACCATCTTCTTCAGGCCGGCCACGCGGCTGACGAGGAGCAGGCCGGGAAGGCTGAGGCCCGGGCCTCCCAGCAGGAGCGCAAGCGCGGGACCCGCGGCGAACTTCTGCAAGAGCAGCCCTTTGGCGAAAACCACCTCTGTCACCATGGGGAAGTACATCAGCGTCGAGAAGATGGCGGTAAGTAGCACGGGCAGCAGGGCATTGCCCTGGGGATGGCCGAACTTGAGTCCACCCTTGTCGGCCATGGTGGGAGCGATCCAGTCGATAGGGATCTGGCTGACTATCAAGGCAATCACGATCACGGCTGGGATGAAGATCGGCAGGATCATTCGCAGCAGCATGTAGACCTGCCGTCCCCATTCGACGGTCTCTTCCTTGCCGAACCAGCACAGGGCAAGGTAGATGAGCCCCGTCATCCCGAGCAGCACCCCGCCCAGTCGCGCGAATTGGCCCAGGCCCTGAGCGAAATACGCGTCCAGAGGCTTCCACGCGCCGAAGATCAGCACCGCGAATATGGCGAAGAGAAACACGAGGCCGCGTGCTGCGTGCTCGGGAGCCTGCTCGACCAGGGCGACGGCGGAGCTGTCCTTGACGGCCGCTTGCTG
>JAUVSA010000027.1 GCA_030597345.1 Bacillota bacterium | reverse complement strand
ATCAGTCTTCCGCCGTGGGGATGTATCATCTCTGGATCCCTATCGCTCCTAACTCGCTGGAGTGCATTTCATAACCCTCACTCGCCCGGCTGTCCGTTAGAGACGCTGGCATGAAATGCGCCTGCTGGAGCCTGGCGGCTGGTGCTGCTGGTTCATAACCTCGGGCAGCACAAGCTGCCAGACTCCAGATGGAGGTTATGAAACAGCTTCTACAGATATCCCAGCTCCCGCAGCCGCTCCCGCGCCGCCTTCAGCTCGGCCTGCGTCATCCGCGAGCTGATCTTTTTTCGCCTGGCAGCAGACCTTCTGGTCTCCCGCTTCTCCGGGACTGGTTGCGATGCCAGGTCCCGCAGCACATACGTCGTGAACTCCGTCACCGACCGAAATCCCGTGTCCTCGATCAGCTGCTGCAGCCGCTCGTACAGGAGGCGCGGGATCTTGAGTGTCACCATTTCCGGCGCTTGAGGTCTCATTGGTCATTACACTCCTATAGGAGCGTACACTCTCTTGGGAGTGTACACTCTCATAGGAGTGTTGTCAAGGGCCACCAGGGAAGTGGGTTCATTGTCTTCAGATTGGGATCTAGAGTGCCCTGAGGCCTGCTGGCCGGTCCGCGCAGATTGACGGTGCTGGAGCATTCGGATAGACTGGGCCTGCTGCTCTCACACCGGACCAGCGACAGCCCTCCTCGCGGCGTCGTCGGCAGAGGTATCGTCGTCACATGGCATCAACCACGGATTCGTCGGGCCAGCGCTCTCGCGCTCGTCGCCCGCCGCGCACCGCCAACGTGCGTTTCCCCATTCCCCTCTGGGCTTTGGTGCTTGCCGCGCTGTTGCTGGGAGCGGCGGGCCTCGCGGTCCTGCGCGCCGAGCCGTGGAACGACGGGATAATGAACGTATCGGTGACCATATCGGCCGATGGTCGCGCGCCAGTCGTCCACCGCGCGCAGATTCTCTTCTCCAGCTCCCGCAAGCACCGGGCCATGGCCTACGCGGAGATAGACCTAGAGCAATGGGCCGGGCAAGTCATCCGATTCGATGTGCGCGGCGACCTACAGGCGCGGCATCCCGAGAAGAAGCCCATCCGCGGCCAGCTCGGCTGCTCCGCGGAGCTAGTGACGTCGTCCGGCCCCGTCCGTCTCGAGTTCGCGGGTTGGCAAAACGATGGATCGGCCGACATGGGGTTCCACGTCGGCCAGCTCGGATGCCAGTCCTTCCTCGTCCCTGGCACCGCAGATGGTCCCTTTGTGTATGCCGCAGACGACTCCCTATGGCACGTTGTGCGTGTCCCCGAAAACGCGCGTCTCCAAGTCTCCTTCACCCCTGTAATGCCTCACCATGTCGGCCCCGATCCCGACCGCTTCATCCCTCCACCAGCCTCGACTGGTGAGCCGCCTCTCGGCCTGGGCGCGCGGAGCGAAAGAGGATCGAGGCGCCCGCCCGACGTGTTCGTCTACGTCGTCGACGCACTTCGCGCAGATCACCTCGGGCCGTATGGCTACCACCGCAATACCTCCCCGTCCATTCGCGCCTTCGCCGCTACCGCCACGCTCTACCGAAGCGCCTACGCCGCGGCCACCTGGACAGTCCCCTCTATTGCATCCCTGCTCAGCGGTTGTTATCCGGCCATGCATCGTGCTGCGGCCCAGTTCCCGGCCGCCCGGCTGCCTGAATGGCTCGTGCTTCTGCCTGAGGCACTCCGACCCGCCGGCTACAGGACCGCCCTCGTAAGCGCAAACGCGCACCTGTCCGCGCCTTTCGGATTCGCCCAGGGCTTTGACGAGCTCTCCTGCGCCTCCGACCAGGACTCCGACCCCGGCCCTCCGTCCTGCGAGTGGGTGAACACCCGGGCCGCAGAATTCTTGGCCGCGCAGGACCCGGCCGAACCGGTCTTCATGTACCTCCACACCATGGAACCCCACCTCCCCTACGCCGCCGCACCCGACAGCTTCCGTCGCTTCAACCGCGGCTTCTCCGGCCGCCACCAGCCCAACTATCCCGACCTCCTGGAGGCGGGCGGACTGTACGACCCAGATCTCGGGCGCGAGGACGTCGAGTACTTCATCGACTGCTACGATGCCTGTGTCTTCGAGGCCGACAGAGGCTTCGGCGAGTTCCTCGATCTCCTGCGCCGGACAGGCCGTTTCCACAACTCCCTCATCATACTCTCGGCGGATCACGGCGAGGCCTTCCTCGAACGCGATGTCCTGGATCACGGCCGCACCCTCGGCAGGGAAGAGCTGCAGGTGCCGCTCATCGTTCGGTTCCCCGGGGGAGAATTCGGCGGTGTGTCAGTGAGCCAGCCGGTCAGCCTGATCGACCTGTATCCCACCATCCTGAGCGTCACCGGCGCAGACCCTCCCACGGGATATCCACTCCCCGGCTTCGACTTGGCTCTGCCGGCCCTGCACCCGGTGTTGTCACGGCCGCGCCCGATCTTCGCAGAGCTGGCCAGGTACGGCGACAACAGCCTCGATCTCGTCTGCGTCATCGACGAAGACGGGTACAAACGGGTCGTCGACATGTCTGCGGTCCCGTGGCAGCTCGTGTCCGACAGAGCCGTCGGCCTCTGGGACACGCGCCGCGATCCGTCCGAACGGATAGACTTCACAGCGCTCCTTCCGGTCCGCGTCTCTTACCACGAACAGCTAATCGCTCGGTGGTTGCTCGACCAGCTCTATTGGCACGACTTGTGCGCCACTGAGCCCGAGCCGGTGCCAGAGGTTCCGGAGAAGCTACGGCGGGAGCTGGAGGCCGTGGGCTACGTCGAGTGATCGCGCAGGCGCGCCGGAGGCTGCCGCACCGGCCGCGGCTCGTGCCCCGCGGAAGTCACCGGCAGAGACGCAGCGGCGCCCCGAACGCTCTTGCAGGCGATTTCGAGACACCCCTCGAAGCTGAGTAGCAGTGCGAGTTCCAGGTGCTTGAGGGGGGACCCCAATGAACCTCTACTTCCTCCGACACGGTGACGCAGAGCCTACCTCGGCCGGGACGTCTGATGAAGCGCGCTGCCTGACCGAGCGGGGAAAACGAGAAACGGCTGCGGTGGCGCAGGCGGCCCGCAGCGCGGGGCTGCGGCCGGAGGTCATTCTGACGAGTCCGCTCAGGCGGGCCCGCGAGACGGGGGAGGTGCTGCAGGAAGTCTTCGGCGTCCCCGCGCATGCCGACGAGCGGCTCGGCTCCGGCTGTCATCTCGGTGCGATCCAAGATCTCGTCGCCGCTCGCGCCCAGGATCCCATCCTCTTGGTTGGTCACGAGCCTGACTTCAGCTCCATCGTCGGTCAGCTCATCGGCCCCGCCCGCGTTCGGATGAGGACAAGCGGGCTCGCCTACGTGCAGACCGAACGCGTCGAGCCGGGACAGGGGCTACTGGTTTGGCTCCTCACACCCGACTTCTTTGCCAGCGAATGACTCACCAGGGACATTCAGGCCGGTAGCCACATGTCCCGTCTGATCCCGCAGAACCGGCTCCGCGACGATCTCCGGCGCCTCGACGACAAGGGCCTCGAGACCATGCCCCCCAACCTCGCCCCCGACTTCGCCAGGCCGCGCCGCCACGAACTGGCGGCCGCGTTGCACCGCCTCCGCCCCCTCGCAATCATCCAGCCCTAGTCCCGGTCAGCATCCGCACGGACGCCCGGATGACCGCAGTGCCGTCACCGTAAGGCTCCCCATGCCCCGGATACACCGTTTCGATTGGCAGACCGCCGAGACGAACCAGACTCTGCACGAACTCCTCGGCATAGGTTTGGTCTTCAGACATGATCCGCAGGGGAGTATCACCGCTGAACAGCACCCGCTCCTCCGTGCAGTACAGGCAGACTGAATCAGTGGTGTGCCCGGGGGTGTGTATCACCTCGAAGAAACGATCCCCACACTTCAGATGCTGCCCATCGTACAAGTGGTAGTCCACTCCCGCCAACGATTTCGAGAAGGCATAGCAGGTCGGGTCGTACTCCTTCCGAATGCGCGGGAGCATGCCCGCATGGTCATAGTGACTGTGAGTGAGAATGACCTGGGCAATGCGTCTCTTGCCGACCCCGGTCGGTGCAGTTGCGATCTTCTCCAGCACCGCAGGGTCCTGCCCCACATCGATCAGACTGTTGACATCCTCGATCGCGTTCCGGCTGCCCCTGACGAGGTATACATTCGAGGTGTACACCTCAGCCGACTCCGTTAGGTTGAAGACCTTCACCGTGCCTTTCGCCTATCCGTCCGTTGGCTGGGTCACTCCCGGTGCTCCTATGTGAGTCTTCGGCTTATTTGACTCGAAACATGGGCCAGGACTCGGTCCTCTCGCCACCCATTCCCGGAGCGACCCGGCCCGCCTGAGGGGATTCCGCCCGCAGAGAGAGAACTACCCTTCCGACCGCTTCCCACCGGAGACCGCTATGCCCCGCTTCACCTACAGAGGCCCAAAGACCAACGAGATCTCCTTCCCCCTCGGCGGCATCGGAACCGGCTGCATTGGGCTCGCCGGCAACGGCCGCCTGATCGACTGGGAGATCTTCAACCGGCCGAATAAGGGCAGCGCGAACGGCTTCTCCCACTTCGCCATCAAGGCGGAGGCGGGAGGCAAGGTGCTCGACGCGCGCGTCCTCAGCGGTGACTTACCGCCGCCCTATCAGGGCGCGAGCCAATCGGGCCAGTACGTTGGCTTCGGCTTCGGGCCCGCTCGCGAGAACCTGGCAGGGATGCCGCACTTCCGCGACTGTGAGTTCCGCGGCGAGTTCCCGATCGCATCCCTCACCTTCAAGGAAAGGAAGTTCCCCGGCCGCGTCCGCATGACGGCTTTCAACCCGTTCATCCCCCTCAAGGACGAGGACTCCGGCCTCCCCGCCGCCTTCTTCGAGATCGAGGTCACGAACACCACGAAGAAGCCGCTGACCTACACCATCGCCGGCACGCTCAGGAATCCGCTCCCCGCGAACAACCTCAATGGACTTCGCAAACGGACCAAGCTCACCGCCCTCCGACTCACCTCCGATGCTCTCGATCCCAATGACGTCGCCTATGGCGACCTCACCCTCGCCACCGACGCGGCCGACGTCAGCCAGCAGCGATACTGGTTCCAGAGCACTCCCCTGTGGTTCAGCGACCTCGAAGTCTACTGGCGCGACTTCACCTCCCCCGGCAAGCTCGAGGATCGGCGCTACTCCGCGGATACGGCCGGCCAGAACACCCACGGCACCATCGCCGCTCACCTCCGCCTCCCGCCCGGCAAGACCGCCAGAGTTCGCTTCGTCATCTCCTGGAACTTCCCCAACTGCGAGAATCACTGGGACCCGGGCGCGCCGGAGCGGGCGCGGAAGACCGGCGTTTCCCCCACCTGGAAGAACTACTACGCCACCGTCTTCAAGGATTCCAACGCCACCGCGAGCTACTGTCTGAAGAACTGGAACCGGCTCTACCGCGAGACTCTGACGTTCAAGGAGGCGCTCTTCTCCTCAGACCTCCCGCCGGCCGCACTCGACGCAGTCTCCGCCAACCTGTCGATCCTGAAGAGCCCCACCGTCTTGCGCCTCGAGGACGGCACCTTCTATGGCTGGGAGGGCTGCCACGCCAGCGCGGGCTGCTGCGAAGGCACCTGCACCCACGTCTGGAACTACGCGCAGGCCCTTCCCTTCCTCTTCCCCAAGCTCGAGCGCTCCATTCGCGACTCCGATTTCGCCTACAACCAGGACCCTGAAGGAGGCATGTCGTTTCGCATGCAGCTCCCCCTGGGATCCGGCCGATCGCGCTTCCGTCCCTGCGCGGATGGTCAGTTCGGCGGCGTCATCAAGACCTACCGCGAGTGGAAGATCAGCGGCGATACCGACTGGCTCCGCTCCCTCTGGCCCGCGGTGAAGAAGTCCATCGAGTTCGCCTGGTCGCCGAAGAACGAGGACCGCTGGGACCCCGAGAAGACCGGCGTTCTTCACGGTCGCCAGCACCACACCCTAGACATGGAGTTGTTCGCCCCCAACTCGTGGCTCACCGGATTCTACCTCGCCGCGCTCAAGGCCGGCGCCGAGATGGCCGAGCATCTCGGCGACAACGACGCCGCGAGCGAGTACCGCGCGCTCTTCGCAAGGGGAAAGCGGTGGGTCGAAGACCACCTCTTCAACGGCGAGTACTATCACCAGCGTCTTGACCTGAAGGATAAGTCGATCCCAGACAACTTCGACGCTTCCGACGCCTACTGGGACGAAGAGCACGGAGAGATCAAGCACCAGATCGGGGATGGCTGTGGCATCGATCAGGTGCTCGCCCAATGGCACGCCGATCTGTACGGCCTCGGCGCCATTTTCGACCCCAGGCGCACGAAAACGGCCCTTCGGTCGCTCTTCAAGCACAACTTCAAGCGGTCTATGCGTGACTTCTACAACCCCTGCCGCATCTACAGCCTCAACGACGAAGCCGGACTCGTCATCTGCGACTGGC
The DNA here is from genome assembly GCA_030597345.1 of Bacillota bacterium. Classification (GTDB taxonomy): domain Bacteria; phylum Armatimonadota; class Hebobacteria; order Hebobacterales; family Hebobacteraceae; genus JAUVSA01. Next base: position 6,965 of record JAUVSA010000027.1, on the reverse strand, counting down.
CCGAAGGCAGACGCAAGCCTATGGTCCCCGTCCCCTACGCCAGCGAGACCATGAACGGATTCGAGTACGCGGCGGCCGTTCACATGATTCAGTCCGGAATGGTGAAGCAGGGCATGCAGGTCGTCGCCGCCGTCCGCGCGCGCTACGACGGCGAGAAGCGCAACCCCTGGAACGAGTTCGAGTGCGGCAGCAACTACGCCCGCTCCACCGCCAGCTACTCGCTCCTCAACGCCTTCAGCGGCTTCCAGTTCGACATGGTGGCCGGACTCGTCGGCTTCCATCCTATCCAGCCGAAGAACGGACGGTTCAAGTGCTTCTGGTCGCTCAATTCAGGATGGGGGGTCCTCGAGATGAGGCCTCGCGAAGTGGTGCTGCGCGTTCTGTACGGGTCGCTTACGCTGGAGAGACTCGACCTCCCCTTCCTCCGCGGCCGCAAAGTCAAGTCGGTCTCCTGGGGTAAGCGGAAGCTGGGCTTCGAACACCGTTCCGGAATGATCGAGCTGAGGAAGCCGGTGCAGATCAGGCCTGGAGTGCCGCTGTCCGTGAGGTCCTCTCCCACCCGCGGTGCGAAGAGGTCGCGCGGGGCAGCCTGAGAGTCAGGCATCTATGATTCGCCGGGGCTCGCCCTCCCCGCTCAGCCCTTCATGCCCGTGAGCGCAATCCCCTGGATGAACGTCCGCTGCGTGAAGAAGAAAAGGACAATGACCGGCAGCACCACAATAGTGGCCGCTGCCATCAATAGATGCCACTCTGTGCCGCCGTGCTGGCTCTGGTAGAACTGCAGCCCCAGCGAGAGGGTGAACATCCGCTGATCCGTCAGGTAGATCAGCGGCCCCAAGAAGTCATTCCAGGTGAACAGAAAGTAGAAGAGCGCCACCACCGAAAGTGCCGGCCTCGAAAGCGGCAGGATGACGTGACGGAACACCTGGAACTCCGAGCAGCCGTCCACCACTGCCGCATCCGAGAGTTCCCGCGGAATCGTCAGGAAGAACTGCCTCAGCAGGAATATGTTGAACGCCGACCCGAACCAGGCCGGTATCCACAGGGGGCGAAAGGTGCCCACCCATCCAAGCTCCCTGAACAGCACGAACATCGGCACCATCAGCACCGGGAACGGGATCATCATGGTGGCCAGGGTGATCCCGAAGAATATGTTCCGTCCCGGCCACCGCAGCCGTGCGAAGCCATAGGCAATGAGTGCGTTCGAGATCACCGTCCCCACCACGCCCAGCGCGCACAACAGCAGCGTGTTCTTCCCATACTCCAGGAAGGGGATGTACCCCAGTATCTCCCTCCCGTGGGTGACCGCCTTCAGGTAATTGTCGAAGTGCAGTGCCGAGGGAATCCACTGGGGCGGCGTCAGCATCGTCTCCTCGATCGGCTTCAGCGAAGTGCTGAGCATCCAGAACAGCGGGAACAGAAACAGGAACGAGCCTCCCAGCAGTATCATGTGGAGCGCGGCATGAGACAGCGGGCCCTTTGCTCTCATGGCGCGGCCTCGTAGTGGACGTACCGCGCCGCCAGGCGCAGAGAGACCAAGGTCAGGCAGAAGATCAAGATGAAGAGAATCCACGCCATGGCGCTCGCGTACCCCATCCGGAGATACAGGAACGCGTTATCGTACAGGTACATCGCGTAGAAGTACGCAGAACGCGCCGGCTGGCCGTTCGGCGTCATGATGTAAGGAATGGCGAAGAACTGAAGGCTGCCGATGATCCCCATGATTCCGTTGAACAGTATCACCGGCGAGATCATGGGCAGTGTCACGTGCCGAATCTTGTCCCACCACGACGCTCCGTCCAGATCCGCGGCCTCGTACAGGTGTTCCGGCACGTCTTGCAGGCCTGCCAGGAAGATCACCATCGCTTGGCCCACCCCCCACATCGACAGCAGCACCAGCGCCGGCTTGCTCCACGCCGGATCGGTCAGCCACGGCGGCGCCTGGATCCCCAGTCGCGCCAGCGCGACATTCAACACCCCGTATTCCCCGTTGAATATCCACAGCCAGAGCACCGCCAGTGCTACCATCGGCATCAGCGCGGGCAGGAAGAAGATGGTCCGATAGACCGTCAGCCCGCGCACCCCGCTGTTGAGCAACAGGGCCAGCGCCAGCGCAAGGCCCAGTCCAAGCGGGACCGCCAGCGCCGCGTAGAACAGTGTGTTGAACAGCGACTTCCAGAAGAGACTGTCTTTCGCCAAATCCGTGTAGTTGGCAAGACCGATCGGCCTCGCCCGGTCGAGCACGGAGTAGTCGCAGAAGCTGTAATAGAGCGAAGCGACGATTGGATAGATGAGAAAGACTCCCAGCCCCACCACCCACGGCGAAACGAAGGCCAGGCCCGCCCACAGCTCTCGCCGCCTCAGCCCCCTCACGGCCTCTCCTCTCTCAGAGCCTTCTGCTCCAAGTGCCGGTCCAGCTTCTGCTGCATCCGTATCCTCACCCGCCCCAGCGCCTCTTCTGCGCTTGCCTCCCCCAGCCAGATCTCATCGAACGCCGCGTTCATCTCGCTCAGGTACTCCGACCAGAGCGGAGTCTTCGGGTTGCTGAAGGTCCGGCTCCGCTTCGCGACATCTATGAACACTTGAATGTACGGGTTTGGATGCTCGGCCAGGAACTCCTCGCTCACTTCTGCCAGCGGCGTGTGCTTTCCCTGGCCCATGCAGAGCAGTTCCATCCCCTCCTGCGAGTTGACAAAGCGGATGAACTCGAACGCCTCCTCTCGGTGCCGCGCCCCCACCGGAATGCACAGCACGTCGGTCTCCACCGAGGCCACTTCGGCAAGCTCGGGACTATCGGCCGGATACGGGAACGGCGCCGCCCCCCACTCCATGCCCGGGGCATACTTGTCTATGAAGTTGCTCATCCATACGCCCTGGAGCACCATCGCGACCTTTCCCGACAGGAACGCGTTCTGCGGTGAGGAGAAATTGCCGAACCCGCTCCGGAACACCTGGAGGCTCGTCACCCCGTACCTCTCAGCATACGACTCGACCCACTCATACCCGCGGACGTTCACCGGGGAATCGGTGGTGATCGTGTCCCCTCCATCCCACAGGCTGCCCCCGAAATAGCATCCCCAGGCCCAGTTCCACCAGCCCGGCTCCGTCGGCAAGAAGCCCATCAGTATCAGATGGCCGGTCTCATCTCGCTTTGTCAGCCGTTCGCTGTACGCGTCCAGCTCCTCCATCGTCCGCGGCGGCCGCTCCGGGTCGAGCCCCGCCTCTCGGAACAGCTTCTTGTTCCAGTGCAGCCCATGCGACGCCGGCGTGCTCGGCAGGGCATACATCACCCCCTCGTACTCGCAGAGGTCGTAGTAGGCAGGGATGTAGTGCTCCCGGCTGATGCCGGCCCGCTCGAGGTAATCGTCCAGGGGAAGCAAGACCTTCTTATCCGCGAAAGAGCTGAGATTGCTGTTCCAGAGCCCCACCACGTCAGGAGGCACTCCCCCGGCGGTGGACAGCAGCAGCTTGCTGTCCACCTGGCTGATGGTGAGCATGTCTACGTAGATCTCGTCTTGCCTGCGGTTGAACTCATCCACCACCGCCCGCATCGCCTCCCCCTCGAACCCGGTCCACTTCTCCCAGTAGGAGATGTGGATCTTCCCATCCTCCGCCGCCGGTCCCGGCTGTCGCGTGAAGCCCACGTACATCAGTGCCGCCAGCAGGACCAGCCCCACGATTCTCAGCGCTCGGCTCAGCATTTCTCCCCAGCGTAGATGCCTGTCCTATCCCCTAGGTGTGCAGCGTTGCGCGCGCCTGCTTCGTCCACCCCGCCTCCTCGTACATTGCGTTACCGATCGCAGCGAAGTCGCAGTGGCCCTCCGCCACCGCGCGCTCCGCCTCCAGGGGATCGCCCAGTCCCCCGGCCACGATCGCGGGTAGCTTGCACAGTCCCTTCACCAGTTGCCCTATCGTCTTCCCCGAATCGAAATACTCCTTGAAGGTCCCGTCTGTCGAGACGTGGAGCATGTCAATCCCGGTCGCCGCCAGCGCGGGGACCAGCTCGGCCAGATCCTCTCGCGTGAATCCAGCCTCCAGCTTGTTGAAGATGCTGATGCGGCACCACACCAGCCCGCGGTCGCCGATCCGCGCCCTCGTCCGCTCGCACGTCTCCACCAGCATCCGCGCCCGGTTGCGGATCGAGCCCCCATACTCATCGGTCCGCACGTTTTGCTTCGCCGACAGGAACGAGTCCAGCAGGTAATCGTGCGCCCCGTGCACCTCCACGCCGTCGAACCCCGCCTCTATCGCCAGCTCCGCAGCCTCGACGAAGCTCTCCTCGATCATCCGTATCTCAGCCACTGTGAGGGCGCGGGGAATTGGACCGTCATCCGGCGGCGTCACCGCAGACGGCCCCACTCTCTTCCCACCGGTAACCTCCACCGATGCTTGCGGGCCGCCGTGGACCAACTGAATCGCGGCCGCCGCGCCTTCAGCGTGGATTCGCTCCACAAGGCCGGCCAGGCCGGGCGCGTGCTTGTCCGCGAATGCAGCCAGTCCGCCCTTCCACACCGCCCCGCTCTCCACCGCCGTCGCCTCCACTATGATCAGCCCCGTGCCCGCCCGCGCCCGCTGCGCGTAGTGCTCGACGACCGTGTCAGTGACACGGTCCTCCTCATCCGCCTTGAGCGTCACCATGGGCGGCATCACCACTCGGTTCTTGAACCTGACTCCCTTCACCTCGATCGGCGAGAACAGCGCGCTCATTTTCTCTCCCCCCTACTGCTTGCCAAGGGCCTTGTGCGTCTCCTTCAACTGCTCGATGATAGGGATCTTCTGCGGGCACTTCGGCTCACACTCGCCGCACTCCTGGCAGTGCTCGGCCGCCTTCTGCTCCTGGAAGAGCTTCTCGTACCGTGCCGCCGCATGCTCTTTGAGCCCATAGAGACGGTACTCATTCATCGCCGAGAAGTTCCCCGGAATGTCCACTCCATGCTGACACGGCATGCAGTATCCGCAGCCCGTGCAATACAACTCGGCCAGCTTCTTCTTCTCCGCCAGCTGCGCGATGACTGCGGCTCGCTCTTCGGGCGTCAGGGGCTCATCCCGGCTTGCCGTCGCGCAGTTCTCCTCCACCATCCGTACGTCGCTCATCCCCGAGATCGCGCAGCTGACGTTCGGGTTGGACAGCACGAACCGCAGCGCCACCTCCGCGCTGCTCTTCGAGACCCCGGGCAGCAGCGCCTGAATCTCCGGCGACGGCGCGCCCAGTCGGCCCCCTCCCACCGGGCCCATTATCACTACCCCCATCCCCTTCTTGTGCGCGTGGGCAATGCTTGGCTCGTTCGCCCGGTCGAGCAAGTTGTACTGGCACGTAACGGAGGTGAACTCCCCGGTATCGGCGAGCTTGATCAGGCTCTCCGGCTCATCGTGGAACGAGAAGCTGAGGTGCGTGAACAGCCCTTCGTCCTGCGCCTTGCGCGCGGCCTCCATTGGGCCGCCGGGCTTCATGATGTGCTGCTCGAAAACCTCCCATCCAATCCCGTGGAAGTTGTAGATATCGATCCGGTCCACGTCGAGCTTCTTGAGCTGCTCGTCCAGCACCTTCCGCCAACTGTCCCCGTCCACCGAGCTGTCCGGGTTCTTCGTCGAGAGCGTCACCTTGTCGCGCCAGCCCTTCAGCGCCTTGCCCACCACCACCTCGCTCTCGTTCTCGTTGTAGAAACACGCGGTGTCGAGGTAATTGACCCCAAGCTCGAACGCGCGATGGATCGTCTCAATCGCCTTGTCCTCATCGACGTGCTTGCCCTTCATCGGAAGCCGCATGGCCCCGAATCCCAGCGCTGACACCTTCAGACCTGTGTTCCCGAAATCGCGATACTGCATTCTGCCTACCTTGCTCCCCCCGGCCTCTTCATGTGTAGTTGCCGACGGCCTGTTGCCACCAGCGGCGGCGGGCCACTGCACGACCCGACCGCATCCAAGCGCTGTTGCTCGCCGTCGCCGGCTGCTGTCGGGCGCGCTTCGGACCAACACGCTGCCCGCCGCAGAACTGCCGGCGGGCCACAGCGCATCTTACTCAGTTGGCCGCCAAACGCGCAATCCCTGTTCCAGGCATGTTCCACAGGCGCGCATCCGCACCCGCCTGCTACTTGAGCGACACCTCCAGCCCCTCGATGTCCAGGATCACATTCACGCTCGCCCGAAAATGCGCCTCATCCCGCACGAACTCCAGACATGCCTCCACCGGCGTCCCACCATTCACGCTGTTGTGCGCCAGCGCCACACTCCCGGCCGGCATCCGCGGGTATGCAGCCTCCAGGACATCCAGGTACACCCCCTTGCCGCTGCGGCTGTAGCCGTCGGGGTCCAGATACAACAGGTTGATGGACTCCGGGAACTTGCCCACCACCTCGACCGCGTCCGCAGCCACCACCCGCGCAACCCCAGACGGATCGATGCGCCTCACGTTCCGCTCGGCCCTCTCCGCCTCCTCCGTACTGATCTCCACGCCGATCAGATTGCTGGCCCTGTAGCACGCGCCTGGCCCTACCGCAGCCCCGGCGTTCGAGATGAACGTGTTCCCACAGAACACTCCCGCCGCGATCATGTTCTGCGGCCGAACGACGGCGTTGATGGCATAGAGAAGTCGCTGCATGCGCGGAGAGATCGCCGTCCACGGAATCTCGAACAGCTCCTTGACTGCCTCCCGGTGGGCCAGCATCTTCTCGTGATCGTAGCTCGTGTGCGGCACCACCCCCGCCTCGTGCAGTACCCCAAGCGCCTCATCTACGACCGCGGCTTCCTCTTCCAGCGGTTCCAGCAACCGGTGCGGATCTCCGTAGTCCATCCGGTAGCTGCTCCACGTCTCACTCCGATACGTCCGAACCACACATCACCTCCTAATGGGAGACACTCGCTCCTCGGCTCCGTCCATGAACCGTCAAGTGCATGACCAGCCGGATGAAGACCTCTCCATCTTCCCCAGTTTCGAACAGCTTACCCCGCTGACACCCCATTCAACT
>JAUVSA010000328.1 GCA_030597345.1 Bacillota bacterium | reverse complement strand
GAAGAGACGACAGCAATCGCGGATCTGTGCTCCACGGTATGGCAGCGGCGAAGGCCGGGAGGGTCAGAGGTACAGCCTTTTCCCTTTCTGATCCAGGCGGACCGACACGGTCAGCGCGTGATTCCGGATAACTTGCGGCCGCTAAGAGAAGGGAGAGGAGAGGTGGAGGCCATGGTGGCGGAGGCGCGACTGCTGTCGGTCATCCCGGACGCGTGGATCACCGCCAGCATTGCCCCGGAGGCTCCGCTTCCAGCGGTGGAACTGCTCCTGAGCGGCCTGCGCGAGGTGGGATACGAGTTTGCGGACCTGCGTCGGATGCAGAATTGGACCCGGGGGAGTTCGCTGCACATCTACTCCGCGAGCGCGCCGCGGCCGGTGGCGGAGATGATTCCGGAGGGATGGGGCGGCATGCTCATAGGTCCACGGCCAGGGGAGAGCAGTCGCTTCGAGCGGCCGGGCAGAGATGGCAGAGCCGAAGCGACGGCTGTGAGCGGGTCGATCCTGCTCGCGTATCCGATGGGCCTGCGCCCTCGACTCATCTTCGCGTTCGAAGGAGGGCCGCACGCGGCAGCCAATCGTTTTGTTCACGGTATGGCGCTCGTCGTCCTGGTCTTGGGCATTACGGCCTGCGGAGTGCTGCTAATCATCTATCTGGCACAGATAGTCCTGCAAAGGCGAGCATAGGCAATCATGCGCCGCGCGTCTTCACTTGTTCTTCTGTCGCTGCTCTGCGTATTGCTGGGCTCCTGCCACAAGCCGGAGCCCGCGCCGCCGGCGGAGCACCCATCGTTTGCGGGGGGGGAGAATCCGGCAAGGGCGCTCATAGTAGTAGAGATCGAAGGCCCCGGCGGGGCCGCGGTGGCGGCCTCGGCGAAAGCACTGGAGACGCTGATCGCCCACTTCGACGAGGGATGCCACATCGTCTCGGCCGCCGAGTACGATGCGGGGAGGTTGGGCGGCTACCGTTATGCCTTCTACCTGGCGGGACAGCCGGATGCGGAGGCGCGAGCGAGCTTCTCGGCCGAACTCGGCGCCTATGAGGGCGTCGCGGTGTGGGTCGGACCCGGGGTGGAGGGGCTCGGCGAGGTGACCTTGTCAGAGCTGGGGCTGACTCCGGCGACAGGGGCGGATGAAATGGCCGGGACGATTGCCTGGACCATCTCCTACGGAGAACAGGCGCATGTGGAGCAGGTGCGTGTGCCAGCCATCGCGGCGCGGGGGGAGGCGCCGGTGCTCGCGCAGGCCCGCCGAGGGAAGGAGCGCAGGCCGTTCCTGGCCGGTGGGGGGCGTTTGTGGTATGCGGCGACCGGGCCGGCACTGGAGCGAGAGCGATTCTGGAGCAGTTGTATCTGGGCCGATGCGCTGCACGAAATGCTGGGACGGCCGCACGATGGGGAGGTGCGGCAATTGGTCTGCGTGCTCAGGGATGTGCCCATATGGGCGACTCGCCCACAGGTCCCGGCAGCGATCGGGCCGATGCTGGAGGCCGGGGTGCCAGTGGGCGTGCTGGCATCCACGAGCTGGGGAAAGGTTCCGCTGGCGGAACGTCCCGAGGCGGTCAAGGGTCTGCGGGCAGCAGAGTCCATGGGGGCAACGGTGGCGCTTGTCACCGACACGAGGGCAGACGCGCAGGAACACTTCCGCCGTGCCTGGGAGGTGGGACTTCACCCAGTGGCGTGGGGAGGGCCGGCGAACGGGGGCAATCCGTTCCGGCTGCGGATTGCGAGGCCGGACGGCTCGCCGCCGTACTGCGCCGGCGGGCTGCTGCCGTCGCCGATCACGATCAGTGATGCGGGAGACATAGCGCGGGCCGACGTCGAGCGTATGAAGATGCAGGAGGTAGTGAGGGACGGGGTCGCGCTGGTCTCGTTCGGGCTATGGTCGCCGCCGGAGCCGTTTCTCGCATTTGTCAGGGAGCAGAGGTCTGCGGGCTGGGAGACCGCGGATCTGCGAGATCTGGGAGTACGGGTGAGCGATGCTCGGCGCACGATGGCCTCGGGAGAGGCGATGGTGCGAGTGGACTCGGGCGTGGGCGTGCGAAAGCGGGTATTCGGGAGATGTTGGGAGATCGTGAGCGAAGAGGTGCTGCGGGCGAGCGGCACCGGGACAGTGACGTATGAGGTGACAACGCCCGCGAAGAACGTCGCGGTGATGGAGGTGCTGAGAGACAAGGCGCCCCGAAGCTTCATCAAGGGGGTGACGCTGGATCCCTGGGCCTACAGTGACCCGAGAATCTCAAGCAAGGAATTCGCAGAAAGGATGGTGGAGAAATTCTCGCGCAATGGGGTCAACACTGTCTTCTTCTACGCTTATAATGTAGATGTAGGAGCTGCGTATCGCACGCGATACCGCGGGGCATCTGT
>JAUVSA010000002.1 GCA_030597345.1 Bacillota bacterium | reverse complement strand
CGGTTCGGAACGATTTCATCGACTACCTGAAGCCGGGGGGGGATCCCACCATCCGCCGCGACTACCTCACGGCCCAAACCGACCAGACGACCTCTGGAGTGGAGGTGGAGCTTCAGGGAAGGGCGGACGCGCTTCGGTGGTTCGCGAACTACACCATGCTCGACCGCGCGGTGAGCCGCACGCCGGTCATCGGAGGCCAGCCCCTGCAGCTGGCCGTTCCGCCAGATAGCACCCTCAACGTCGGCCTTCGCTGGTCGCCGGATGAGGGCCGCACCAAGCTGGGGCTGACGTATAAGTATTCGTCCTCGTACCTGGCGGGGGCGCGGTACTTCGCCGGCGCCTGGCCCATCGATGGCTATCAGGTGGCAAACATAACGGTCTCGCGGGAGATCGGCTCGGGGTGGCGAGTTTCGGCGGCGCTCAACAACGTGGTCGACGAGGACTACGAGACGCAGCCCGGCTACCCGATGCCCGGACGCAGCTATGCTCTGGGTCTGTCGCGCACGGTTTACACGGACTGAGGATGCTAGCATATGCACTCCACAACGAGTAGAAATCAGAGAACTTGGGCAGCACTCAGAACGTCGGTGAGTGCGTTCGCTGTGCTGCTCGGCGTGCTCATGTGCGGGGGGACCGGCGGGTGGGCCGCCGATCCCCTGCATGTGGCAACGATGCCGCTGAACCCGCCGGGCCTGGTGCGGGAGCTGGCGGCCGCCTATGTGGAGAAGACCGGTGAGCCGGTCGCGGTGACGCGGTGCAGCGGCTTCGACGAGCTCGCGACCGGGTTGACACTCGGTATCTTTGATGCTGTGGTGGGCACTTGTGTCGGGTCCGGAGCGGCAGTGGTTGCGCGCGGACTGGTGATGCCGGAGACAGAAGAAACCATCTACTATCACCGGCTGGCGATTCTGCTGCCTCCGGGCAACCCGCGCCAGATAATCTGCGCGGAGGATCTGGACCGTCGAGGCCTGCGGATCGGCGTGTTCGACATTCATACCAAGGGCCCGCTGGTGGAGAAGCTGAAGGGCAGCGCCACGGTGGTCAGCAAGGATCAGCAGTTGCTTCTCGATCTGCTCGAAGAAGGCCGCCTTGACGCGGTGCTGTCCTGGGACTGCTTCGGCCGCGTTCGGCCAGACTTGGTCACTATTCGCGCAGCCCGACGGGTCGCGGGCGAGGGAGCGGTGATGGCCGCTCCCGCCTTCGTCGCCTCCAACACCGACCGGAGAGTCGAAGCCGAGGCCTTCCTCGACTTCTGCGCCGATTCCGACGAAGCGCGCGGCATCATGCTCCGCCATGGCCTGATGCTCTCGGACGGCAGCGGAGAGCAGTACCATGGGCCCGACCACAAGTTCATGCCAGTGTATCGCTATCTCGCCAAGCAGATAGCAGAGGACTACGCCGATGGCCGCGCCAACTGCCTGGACATCGGCTGCGGTGAAGGGCAGATAACGGTAGAGCTCGCTCAGATCACCGACCTCGAAGTCACCGGATTGGACGTCGAGCCAGAGGTTCTCGAGCTCGCTCAGCGCTACGCTCAGGAATGTGGGATAGACGACTCTCGCATCCACTGGGTATGCGCCGACGCCCACTCGCTGCCCTACCCAGATAACAGCTTCGATCTGATCGTCAGTCGAGGGTCCATGCCGTTCTGGCGAGATCATGTGCAGGCCGTGAGGGAGATCCTGCGGGTGCTCCGGCCAGGCGGACTCGCCTTCATTGGTGGTGGTTCCGGCCGGCTTTGCCCGCCCGAGGTGTGGGAGCAGGTGCGTCCAGGCGGCGGCACGGATAAGGAGGTGGGCGAGGTCTTCCACTTTCCGTTCCCGATGGGCAATTCCGACGCGCTTATGGCTCGCGCCGAGGTCGCCGAGTATCGGGTCATCACAGAGGGTGGGAGATGGTTGGAGTTTCGCAAGCCGCCTGCCGGCTCTAGCTCGCTCATAGGAGAAAGCACGTGAGGTCCAAGACCCCGCTATTGTTCTGCTTTTCACTGGGCGTCATCGACCTCTGCTTGCCCATCCACGCGGCAACACTCGACCTGGGGGCCCCCGATCAGTTCGAGTCGGCCCTCTGCGAGGCCGCCGGTGCCTTCGTAGAGCAATCGGGACATCGGGTGAGGATACACTGTGTTCCGGTGCCGGCGGGCGCCTTCGAGATGGCGCGCGCCGGGGACATGGATATCATCATCCCTCCCTGCAACGAGTCCACCAAGGTCTTCTGCGACGAAGGATGGGTGAGGCCCGAAACCGGCAAGCGCATCCTCTGCCGGCGCATGGCGATGATCCTTCCGCCGAGGAACCCCGAAGGAATCACCGGGCTCGCTGACATCCTGCGGCCTGAGGTCAAGGTGGCAAGCCTGAATGTCCTGCGAGAGCGCATGGAAAAGTTCGCCCCCTCCCTCTGCCTCGATGCCCATGAGAGCGGAGACATCATGGCCATTTGGCTCAGGGACGGGGACCTAATGATGGACCTGCTGGCAAACGGAACTATTGATGCCGTCCTGGCCTGGGACACCTTTGCGGCCGATGATCCGCGCAACTTCGTGGTCATTCGACTGCCGCGCGCAGATGCCAAAGATCAAGCCTGCGCAGCCATTACGGCATTCCTCACTCCTGGGTGCGACGAGCCCGAGGTGGCGCAGGAGCTGGTGAACTTCCTAAGTGAGAGCCTCGCCGCCCAGGACATCTTCCTGAAGCACGGCTACATGCTCGACGACGGCGGCGACGTCACCTGGTACGATGAGTACGCCGCCCGACGCTTCCAGAAGGTGTACGAGAACGTCTGCCAGCAGGTGATCGACGACTATGGGATCGTTGAGGGAGTGGCCCTCGATATCGGGTGCGGGCCCGGACAGATGACGCTGGCCCTGGCTGAGATGACAGATCTCGAGGTGACCGGAGTCGACATCGAGCCGGAGGCGATCGCGATCGCGCAGCGGCATGCGGCCGAAGCGGGGCTGTCGAGTCGGCTCCGGTTCGTGTGCGCCGACGCGCACAGCCTTCCCTTCCCCGACAACTGCGCTGACCTCGTCGTCTCTCGCGGCACACTCTCCTTCCTCCGCGATCAAGTGCTCGCCATCCGGGAGGTCTACCGGGTGCTGAAGCCCGGCGGCGTCGCCTTCCTGGGCGGCGGGATGGGCCGCTACACCCCGGAAGAAGAGGCCAGGAAGCTCTATCCCAAGGGTGTTTACCCCGAGATTGCTATGGGCTGGGGCCCGGGAGAGACGCGGGAAGACTCCATCTTCCCCTTCCCGGTGCGCAGCTTTGAGGTGCTCGTGACGAAGGCTGGCATCAGTGACTATAAGATGATCAACGAAGGTGGCCGCTGGGTGGAGATAAGGAAATGACTTCCCGTCCAACAGCCACGGTCGCAGCAGCGCAGCCACCGCCGGCCCCGGCTGGGAAGGAGGCCGCCGGGCTCGCGCGTGGACTCGGCCTCACCGACTGTACGCTGCTGGTGGTGGGGAGCATGGTAGGAAGCGGGATCTTTCTCACCAGCGGACAGATCGCGGGGGCGCTGTCTTCGCCCTGGCTGATTCTGCTCGCCTGGGCGCTGGGGGGCGGGATGGCGCTGTGCGGCGCCCTGACCTACGCGGAGCTGGGCGCCAGCCTTCCCCGGGCCGGCGGCCACTACGTCTACCTGCGGGAGGCTTACGGACCGCTGGTCGGGTTTCTCGACGGCTGGCTCTCCTTCATCGCCTCCTTCCCGGGGTCCATCGCGTTTGTGGCGCTGGGGCTCGTGGCCTCTATGCCCGGCGCCTGGGGCGGACACCCCCTTTTCTCAACCGGCGTTTTCGGCCTCGAATGGACTGTGCACTCAAACCACCTCATCGCAATAGGAATCATCCTGGCACTTTCTTTTATCAACGCCCTCGGGCTGCGCGCGGGCAGCGGGACGCAGAACCTCCTGAGTGGTCTCAAGATCGCGGCGCTCGTGGGGATCGCCGGGCTGGGCCTTCTCTGGGGGCGCGGCGAATGGGGGAACTTCGGTCTCGGCGAGATGGCGGTAACCGGTTCGGCCGGTATTGGAGCGGCGCTGATCGGCGTGTCCTTCGCCTACCTCGGCTGGGACGCGGCCACCTACATGGCGGCCGAAACGAAGCAACCGCAGCGCAATCTGCCTCGGTCGCTCGCGCTGGGCACGCTGGTGGTGGTGGGCCTGTACCTACTCTTCACCACCATGCTCTTCTACGGAGTGCCCGTTTCCGAGATGGCGGGATCAGAGAACGTCGCCCTGGATGCGGTCGGACGTCTGCTCGGGCCAGGATTTGCGGGGCTGGTGGGCACCCTCGTGCTCATCTGCATACTGGGATCGCTCAACGCCACGATCATGGTGGGCCCCAGGATTTACTATGCAATGGCGAGGGATGGTGTGTTTCCAAGCGCCCTGGGCTCGGTGAGCTCGGCGACGCGAGTGCCTGCTACGGCGATCTTGGTGCAGGCGATCTGGGCCTGTGTCATTGTGCTCTGCGCCACGTTGGGCCGGATCCTGGCCTTCACGGTGCTGGTAATCTGGCTGCTGTCGGCGGTAACGGGCGCGGCGGTGTTCGTGCTGCGCCGCACGCGGCCGGAGCTGGCGCGGCCGTACCGTGTGTGGGGATACCCGTGGGTGCCCGCCATCTTCTGTGTGTCTTCGCTGCTGCTGGTGGTGAACCACCTGTGGAGCACGCCTGCTGATCTGCTGTGGCTGGTCGGCTTCCTCGGCCTCGGTGTGCTAATATATCCAGTGTTACGGCGGCGAGGAGCGGCCGCGCCTCAGACTGCTAGACCAGAGCTATCGCGATAAGGAGTGTGTGACTATGTTGGAAATCCTCAGGCAAGGCGGCGTCGTGATGTATCCTCTTGGTCTCTGTTCAGTGCTCACAGTGGCCATCTTCGTCGAGCGGCTGTGGCACTTCCTCCGCGCTGACCGCGACCCGCACGCCGTCATCTCGCGCGCCCAGGCGGCCCTCACCGAGGGCGGCAATCCGCACCCTCAGTGGCCCGACGAGCCCGCTCCCGTGATGCGCGTGGTGGGGGCGGCCCTCGCCAGCCGGGGACGGCCCAGATCGGTGGTCGAAGAACACCTTCAAGCTATCTTGGCGGGCGAAGGTCTTCGGCTCGGCGCGCGCCTCGGCATCGTCGGCACCATCGGCAACATCTCCCCCTTCATCGGCCTCTTCGGCACGGTGCTGGGTATCATCCACGCCTTCCGCGCCATCGGAGAGGTCGGCGCGGCCGGGCCCGCGGTTGTCGCCAGTGGAATCTCCGAGGCCCTCATAGCCACCGCCGCCGGCCTCTTCGTCGCCATCACTGCGGTTATCGTGTACAACCTGTTCGTCCTCTGGCAGGCCCGCCTCTTCCGGCGCGCGGAGATCGCCGCCGGGGAGGCCCTCAACCTAGTCGTCCCGGAGGGTGGAAGTGCTTCGCAAACGACAACAGAACGGCAATGACACGACCACCGCCGAGATCAACATTACGCCCCTCACCGACGTGATGCTGGTGCTGCTGATCATCTTCATGGTCACCGCCACCTTCTTCGTCTCCGATCCCGCCATGCAGGTCGAGCTCCCTTCGGCCGTCAGCAGCGCGCTCGTTGCCAAGGAAGATGGAGAGATCACAGTCGTCGTCAATCGCGAGGGCATGCTCTTCGTGGATGAGGAGCCCGTTTCCGCCGATCAGCTCACCCAGGCCCTCATGGCGGCGGCGCGCAACATCGAGGCCGAGCGCAAGGTCGTCATGGTGCGCGGGGACCACCAGGCGGCCTACGGCCAGATCATCTGGATAATGGACAGCGCTCGCCTGGTGGGCCTCCGCCACATTTCCCTGGCGACCGAGCGGCCCGAGAAAGAACTCGCTCCCGAATAGGATGGTGCGCGAAATGCCAACTCACAGCGGATCCAATGCCATTCCCGACACACCTCACGTCCCCCCATCCGGGCCCTGGCACGCTGACGGCAGCCGTGTCCTCCTGGCGTCGTTCGTGTTGTCCGCGCTGCTTCATGTCGGGACACTCTACGCTGCTAACCGCTGGGGGCCCTGCATATGCACTGTCGGCCAACTGGTCTGCCCCAAGGTATGCGCTGACTCCCAGCCCAGCATTGACCTCGAGCTAGCGAAGAAGGAGCTGCCTCCGCCCCCACCGCTGCCTCGGCCAGAGCTGCAGCCAAAACCTAAGCCCGTCGTCATCGCAGAAGCCAGGCGCGATGGGCCCCCCCCGGCGCCCAGGGTCGGCAAGATCGTATTGCCCGATGAGGCGTTCGACGGGCCTTCAGAGCACCAGGCCGACATCACGCTGGAGCGCCCCACCCTCTCTCCCGACATGGTGGTGAGGCAGTCCGAGGTAGAAGCCCCGTTCATCGCCACCGGCGAGATCTTCGGAAGAGCCCACGAACTCACCTCGGGCGAACCGGGGCAGTTCGGCCTGGGCGGCACTGGGGATGCCATCGGCCTGGGACCGTTCGGAACCGCGCAGGAAGGGGGGAGCGGCGAAGCGTCTGCGGAGCCAGCCCCCGCACCGATAATCGAGCCCATCTCCCCCAAGCCCAGAGGAGTGACCCGTCCTCCCGCGGTCCTCAACTGGACCGATCCACCCTATCCCCAGCAGGCCCGTCAGCAAGGGGTCGAGGGCACCACAGTGCTGAGGCTGATGGTTAATGCTGAGGGGAGGCCGGAGAACGTGCGTGTCTATCGTTCATCCGGGCACCGTGCGCTCGACGACGCCGCATTAGCTCACGTGAAGAGCGCGGCGTGGTTCTCGCCGGCCCTGGAGGACGGGAGACCCGCTCCGATGGCCATCAGCTTCAAGGTGAGATTCCGCCTTGTCAGCGCCTGAGGCACAGACTATCTTCTCCGCAGAGTCGATCGCTGCTCTGGCCGCGAGCCATCCATGCTACTCGGAGGAGGCAGGGCTTCGGTACGGCCGAATGCATCTCCCCGTTGCGCCGCGGTGCAACCTGGGTTGCACTTATTGCGAGCGGGCCGTTGGCCGCCGCGCCGCTGCCCTCGGTGGTCCGGGCACGGCCAAACGAGTCATCTCGCCGCGGGAGGCAGCCGAGCTCGTCGCCGCTGTTGCCGCGCGCGGCTGGCTTCGTGTGGCCGGCATCGCTGGACCCGGGGAGCCGCTCGCCAACTCCGAGACCTTCGAGACACTGGACCTGATCGGCACATCCCATCCCGAGATCATGCTCTGCCTGAGCACCAACGGACTGCTGCTCGCCGATTCGTTGCCCCGCTTACTCCGCAGCGGCCTACGCTCACTCACGGTCACCATCAACACCGCCGATCCAGAGACTGCCTCCGAGCTATACGCCTGGGCCGATCTCGACGGCGCACGAGTTGCCGGGCCGGAGGTGGCTGGCGAAATCCTGGCGCGTCAATGGCGGGGCCTCGCGGCTGCCTCTGAGGCAGGGCTTCTTATCAAAGTGAACTCGGTACTGGTCCCGGGGATAAACGATGTGTCGCTCGTTGAAGTCGCCCGCCGTGCGGCCGAGCTGGGCGCGCACCGACACAACATCATGCCCCTTATCCCCCGCGGCCGGATGCGGGCCCGCCGCGCCCCTAGCCGGATCGAACTGCAGGCCATTCAGCAAGAGTGTGAGCGGTGGATACCCCAGTTTCGGGGATGCACCCAGTGCCCCGCGGATGTCATCCGGCCTCCGCTGCTCGGCACCGGAGGATGTCAGACATGCGCACCACAGAGCTGCACAAGCGCCCCAAGTGCGACAAGGGCCGCGACGACTGCCTGACGCGACGGGACGTACTGCGTCTCCTCGCCGGCGGGGCGGCCGCGTCTCTGGTGGCCGGCTGCACTGGAGGCGGCCTGTTGGGTCGGCGGCCCAAGCTCCTGGTCTGGTCTTGCGGGGGCAACTACGACTTTCTCCTTGAGTTCAACCGCCGGTTTGAGAAGCTGGCGGAATGCCGTATCACCTATTCCTCTGCGCCGGTGGAACATCTGATCGCAACTCTCCAGGCCCGACCGCGGGGGGTGGATATCCTCGTCGGGCGCTCCGGCCCCGGCTGGTTCGACCTGTCAGAAGCCGACCGGCTCGCCGGAAAACCCCAGGTGTTCGCGCTCGACCCCTACGTCATCATCGTCCCCCCGGGAAACCCCGGCCGGGTTCGCGGCCTCGAAGACCCGAAGCGCCCCGACATCAAGACGGTTTACTCCCCCACCTCCTCGGGGCCCTCTGGGAAGGTGGTGCAGTTCCTCCTCGAGACCGCCGACGATGTGATTGAGCCCGGCATCTGGGAGGGATTCGTCAGCAACGCCATCGAGGCCCACGACTGCGGCTGGAAGGTCTTCCCGCCGGTGATCGAGGGGCGCGCCCACGCCGGCGTGACACGGCTCAGCATGACCACAGTCTCCGAAACCAGGGACAAGGTGGAAGTTCTCCCCATCCCGGTCAAAGTCATGGCCTCTATGAAGGAAGGGCACGGCGCCATCCCTCAGCGAGTCGCCCCGCTCGCCGGCTCCTCCCAGCCGGAGCTGGTCGCTCGCTACATCTCCCTCCTGACCGGCGAGCTGGGGCTCGAACTGTGCGAGAAACATGGCTACATCCACAAGCTGTCTTCGCGGGCGGCGCACTACCGACCGCTCTTCCGGATGAAGGCCGGCCCCCGCGGCGCTCAGGGCGGCCCTGCATTGAGGGCAGGCGGCGACCGCGCGGGAGGGCGCGCCCCCGGCCCCGCCACCCCCGACCCCCAAAAGAGGAGAGACCAGTGACACCTGTCAGGCCAGTGGAACCTATCAGCCCGGCTTCGCCGAGATCGCCTGGCGCGCGCCTGATGCGCCTGCTTGTACCTACCTTCAGCGCCCTATTGCTGTTCGCAGTGCTGCTGCCCCAGGCCGCTGCCGCCGGGAGCGACACCAAGTCCATCGCGGTACAGGTCCGTGTCGCCGAGGAGATGACGGACTGCGAGGACTGGGACGAAGCCATCCGGCGATGGATACAGATTCTCTACTACTTCGGTCCTTCCGACCAGGAGGCCCGCGCCCTCTACCAGATCGGCGCGCTGGCGCTCCGGCATGGGCGTTCTGATGTCGCCGTCTCCCGCTGGCAGGAGGCCGCCCTTCGGTATCCGGAGGAGGAGTGGGGGGTGCGCGCCCGGGAGTCCCTCGAACTGCTTGGGAAGCAGGTTCCCGAGAAGGCGGCAGAAGAGCCCCAGCCCTACCTGTTGCCTGAAACCAAGCCGGATCAGCGCCAGTTCAACATCGCGCAGGGCGACTTCTCCGTTGGTCACTACGTTTTCGCCATCCGAGACTGGCTCAAGATACCGAGCCTGTTTCCCGACAGCCCCCTAGCGCCGCTTGCCCGCTTCCGCGTCGGAACCTGCCAGGTCTTGCTCGGCCAGCCCGAGCGCGCCATCGAGCAGTGGCGACAAGTGGTGCAAGAGCACCCGGATTCCCCGGACGCCCGGAATGCGCGCGCCGGAATCGTCGCCTGGGAGGCCGTGCTGAACACGATCGGGCTCTACGCGTCCGCCCCCTCACTGCCCGACCTCGACACCGAGTGGCAGCCCTCCCGAGGTAACCGCACCCAGCCCGACCGAGGTCTCAGCTACGCGGAGGACCTGTTCGAGAACGGCATCGTCGTCTACGCACTCCAGGAGTACGCCAAGGTCCTCTGCGACCTCTACACCCCCCGCGGAGGCGAGAATCTCCACAAGCCCTACGCGCGCTACCGCATGGGAGTCTGCGCCTACCGGCTCGGAGATCACAACGCCGCCTCCCGGCAGTGGCGTTGCCTCCTCGCCGACTGGCCCGACTCTCCCTGGGCCGATCGCGCCAGCCGCGCACTCACCGCGGTAGGCGTCACCGATGCCTTCTCCTCTGACGCCGGCACACCCAGCCCCGAACTGCCTCCCGCCATGCCCTCCGGCCTGGTCAAGCGCTTTCACCTCGCGGGGCAGCTCGTTGACTGCGGCCTCCCGCTGGTCGCCAGCAAGGAGTATCTGAAGGTGATGTACGTGTTGACGGCCGGAAGACCGAATCCGCTTCAGGCCGAGGCCGCTTTCAGGCTCGGCCTCTGCCAGCACCTTCGCGGCCGCCCCGACCTCGCCGTCGCCGCTTGGCAAAGGGCCATCAAGGACTACCCCGAAACCCCCTGGG
This sequence comes from Bacillota bacterium, assembly GCA_030597345.1. GTDB lineage: Bacteria > Armatimonadota > Hebobacteria > Hebobacterales > Hebobacteraceae > JAUVSA01. The sequence goes on along the minus strand of JAUVSA010000002.1, from coordinate 15,868 downwards.
CAGAAGAGGCGCAAACGGCCATCGCCAATGCCCGGGCGCGGGAATCCGCGCTGAACCAGGTCTTTTCGCCTCCAGAGGAGTCCCCTTCGTGAGCCAGGCCCGTACGCCGCAGAGGCTGATCGCTCCCGTCCGACAAGTTGTTCAGCTCGGCGCGCTCGCGCTCACCGGCGAGTGGCTGCTCGTCGGCGCCCTCCGCTGCCCCTACGGCGTCCCCTTCATGTCCTGTACCTCTTGCCCCATACGCGTCTGCCCCGGCGTCTGGCTTCTGCCGTGGGCGATAGGGTTTATCGTGATCTCCGGGCTTATCGGTGGGCGTGTCTTCTGTGGGTGGGGGTGCCCCATGGGGACGCTTCAGGATCTCTTGGGCCGGATACCCAAGCTCCGGGCGCTGCGCCTGCCCCGCTTCGGCCGAGCGGATCGCTGGCTGAAGGGTGTCAAGTACGTCATGCTGGCAGTCGCCGTGGCTGCGTTCTACGTGCTCAACGAGCGGTTTGCCATTCCGGTGCGCGGGCAGGCCAATTGGAGCCTCGACGCGGTGCGAGTCTCCTGGCTCACCTACGATCTCCCCTCTCAGATCCGCGTTGTCCTTATAGTCGGTGGCGTCGTGCTGGCGCTTGTCCTCACGCGTGCGTGGTGTCGCTACCTGTGCCCTCTTGGCGCCCTCCTCACCCTGGGCAATCGCATCAGTTTTCTGCGCCTCGGTCGGGAGAAGGCCAAATGCAGGGACTGCGAGAAGTACCCACGAGAATGCCGAACGTACACCACGCCTGGGACTGCCGACTGCGTTGTGTGCGGCGACTGCATTACGGGCTGCCCGGCGCGGGCCGTCGGCTTCAAGGTGCGCTACCGGAGCCAGGCGCCGAGCCGGAGCCAGGCGGTATCAGCGCCAGAGTGAGAAAAGGGGCCTGGGTGGAGAAAACAGGGGTTGACAAAGGGCGTTTCTCGGGTATACTATAGATGTACATTGCAGGTAGCAGCCATGCGACATAGACACGGACGACGCCACAGAGAAGAGTCGGGGGGCAGGCCCTGCTCCTGCGAAATGGGGAATCTGTATCGGTTCTGCGAGCCAATCGTCTTGCTCACCCTGGCACGCTTGGGCACCGCCCACGGCTACCAGATCGCGGCGGAAGCGGAACCCATGGCCGTTACTCACGCCGGACTCGACGGGGCCGCCGTCTATCGCGCTCTGCGCCGCCTGGAGAGTACGGGATGCGTTACCTCGACGTGGGACACGAGCGGCGGCGGACCTGCCCGTCGCCTCTACACGCTGACACCCCGGGGCCGCGAGCACCTCGGCGAGTGGGTCGAGGTAATGGAGAGCATCACCTCCGCCATTAACGGCCTCCTCCGGGGGAGCCGCAAGGCCCTGAAGGTGGGCCTCCGATCCACTGCTGCCGCCGGTCCCGGTAGTACCTAGGCGTCGGTTTCTCTATTGCCCTGTTGGATAAGACGATGAGAGTTGACTGCCAAACAATATGTAACTTACAGTTAGCGCCTAGGTGCAGACAACGGCCGGATGGCGTTTCTCCCTACTGCTGCGCGACTATGGCCGACGATGACGAGGGAGCAGTCCATGGCTGCTGATGAACAGCTGAGTCTCGCCCAGCACCTGCCGCCTGATATGCGGTGTTTGGGCGTCATCAGCGGCAAGGGAGGGGTAGGCAAGTCTCTTGTGGCCGCCCTCCTCGCCGTCGCGTTCGCGCGCAAGGGCCTTTCCGTGGGCATCCTCGACGCGGATGTCACTGGACCCAGTATCCCACGCATGTTTGGCGTGCGCCGCGCGGTCAGCAGCGATAGCGAGCGATTGGCCCCCGCGCTCACCCGAGACCTCGGCATCCGCATCATGTCCCTCAACCTCCTCATGGAGAACGAAGACGACCCCGTCGTTTGGCGCGGTCCGCTGGTCGCCAAGACGGTGGAGCAATTCGTCACCGATGTGGACTGGAGCGGTGTTCGCTACCTCTTCATCGATCTCCCGCCAGGCACCTCCGACGTCCCGCTCACCGTCATGCAGCGGCTTCCGCTAAACGGCATGGTGGTCGTCTCCTCCCCGCAGGAACTGGTCGGGATGATCGTTCGCAAGGCGATCAAGATGGGCACCCTGATGAAGGTGCCTATCATCGGCATCGTGGAGAACTTGACCCACATCATGTGCCCAGAGTGTGGAGCTCGCATCGAGCTTTTCGGACCATGCCCCGGGAGCAATGCCGCCCGCGCGGACGGGCTGCCGGTGCTCGCCAGCATTCCGGTTGATCCCGCCCTCTCCGTGCTCTGCGACAAGGGCGGAATAGAGTCGTACGCGAATAACCCGTTCGACGGCCTCGTAGACCTCGTAGCCGCGGCACTGAACGGCCATGGGGCTCGGTCATGACCGACCGCGTCCGCCACCTGACTGTCACCATCCTCGCCGACGACTGCGTCTCCTTTGGGGATGGAGTGCTGGCCGAGCACGGTCTCTCGCTGCTGGCTGAGGCCGACGGCAGCTCCTTCCTGTTTGATGTCGGCGAATCGGGCGTCTTCATGGGGAACGCGGCACGCCTGGGCCTCGACTTGGCGCCGGCGCGCAAGGTCGTCCTGAGCCACGCCCACTACGATCACACCGGCGGGCTGGATCTGCTGCTTGCTGCACAGGGGCCGCGCGAGCTTATCGGCCACCCGGATCTCTTCCGGCCGAAGTACGTCCGCCGGCGAGGGAAGCAGCCGCGTCAGATCGGTCTGCGACGAGGCCGTGAAGAGCTCGTCCGTCAGGGCGCGGTGCTCAGGCTCAGCTCCGAGCCGCAGGACCTGCTCCCCGGCATTAGCACCACCGGACCGATTCCGCGCACCACCGACTTCGAGACCATTCCCTCTCACTTCGCCGTCAAGTGCGGAGAGCGAATGCGCAAAGACCAGTTCACTGAGGAGCAGGGCGTCATCGTTCGCACGCGCAAGGGACTGGTCGTACTCGTCGGGTGCTCTCATCGGGGGGTTGTCAACACTCTTCTCCACGCCATCCAGATCACCGGCGAAGAACGCGTGCATGCACTCATCGGCGGCACCCACCTCGGCCCCGCCAGCGAGGATCAGCTGGAGAAAACCATCGATGAACTCCGCCGCCTGCGCGTGGCCCACGTCGTTGCTTGCCACTGCACCGGCTTTCAGGCGGCGGCGCGGCTCGCCGCCGCACTCGGCAGCTGCTTCAGCTTCGGCGGAGTCGGCTATCGGTTTAGCCTATGAGCCACCAGAGGAGAACATCAATGCGAGTTGCGATTTCGACGGACGGCGACATGGTTGCCCCGCACTTCGGGCGATGTGAAGCGTACACCATCGTTGACATCGAGGATGGCGAGTCAAAGGAAGCGACGCGCATCCCGAATCCCGGCCACGAGCCCGGAGTTCTGCCCGGGTATCTGGCCGAGCGAGGAGTGAACTGCATCGTAGCCGGCGGCATGGGACCGCGCGCCGAAATGCTCTTCGGTGAGAAGAACATTCAGATCCTCGTCGGTGTCTCCGGAACGATCGCCGACACGATAGAGTCGCTCCGTCTTGGCGCGCTGCGCGGCGGAGAGAGTACCTGCGAACACTGATATGGACGCACCGTTTCCCGCACAACTTCACAGCGTCGTCTACGGCCCCGTTCCGTCCTGGCGACTCGGGCGGTCGCTTGGCATAGACATGGTCTCGCAGCCGCAGAAGACCTGCTCTTTCGACTGCGCCTACTGCCAGCTCGGCCGGACGCGTGTTCACAGCGCCCAGCGCCGCGAGTTCGTGCCCCTCTCCCAACTGGTGGAGGAGCTGGAGCAGCTCCCTTCGCTGGAGCTGGACTATGTGACCTTCTCCGGCACTGCCGAGCCTACTCTCGCCGCCAACCTCGGGGAGGCGATCATCGCAATCAAAGAACATCTCTCCCCGCCCGTCGCCGTGCTGACCAACTCCTCCCTGATGTCCGATGCCGCGGTCCGCCGCGATCTCTTGCAGGCCGATCAGGTGGTGGCCAAGCTCGACGCGCCAACGCCGGAACTGCTCTCATACATAAACCATCCGGCGCCGGAGATTACCCTCGACCGGATTCTCGACGGACTGCATTCATTCCGCGATGAATACCGGGGCCGACTCGCCCTTCAGATCATGTTCTATGAAGCCAACGAGCACTGCGCCGAGGCGCTGGCCGCGCTGGCGCGGGAGATTCATCCCGATGAGATCGAAGTCAACACCCCGCTGCGCCCTTGCGCCGTGAAACCGCTTTCCCCGGAGGCCATTGCCGAAATCATGCGGGCCTTCTCGGGGCCGCCCGCGATCTCCGTCTATGAGGCCTCACGTCCCACCGTGCAGCCGCTCGATGTGGCAGAGACGCTCCAGCGGAGGCCAGTGGCTATGATAACTCATCGCACAGTTCCTACTCCGTCCCCGCCCGTGCGCGGGGCCGACAGTTGAGAAGCAAACGTAAGGAGGTGAGACGAATGCCAGGAGGAGACAGAACCGGCCCGATGGGAATGGGCCCGATGACTAGCAGGGCCGCTGGCTACTGCGCCGGCTACCCAGTGCCCGGATTCATGAATAGGTTCGGCGGCGGCTTCGGCCGGGCCGGTGTGGGATTCGCGGTGCCACGGGGCTATGGGGCCTATGCGGGGCCGATGGCCGGCCCTTACCCATACGCAGGCTACGGCGCACTCGGCGGTCGCGGACGCGGCATGGCCTGGGGCCGCGGCGGCGGCTGGGGCCGTGGCTTCGGCCGCGGTCGCGGCCGAGGTTGGGCGTGGTAGCGCCTCAACCCACGACAGTACAAGAGACGAGTGACACGTCAGAACGAGAAAGGAGAGATGACATGCCACGAGGTGATGGAACTGGGCCCGGAGGAATGGGTCCGATGACAGGAAGAGGGGCCGGCTACTGCGCCGGCTACCCGGTACCCGGGTTCATGAACCCAGGTGGCGGCCGCGGGCTAGGAATGGCCTGGGGCCGCGGCGGCGGCGGAGGCATGGGGATGGGCTGGGGGCGCGGGCGGGGTGGCGGTGGCTGGGGCCGCGGATGGGCAGCTGACCCATCGGCCTACGGCGCTGCCTATGCCCCCCCGGTCCTGCCAACTCCCTACGGCGCTCCGGTCCCGCCAGCCTACTACGGCGCTCCCTCGGCTGAGCAGGAGACGGAGATGCTCCGCAGCCAGGCGGACTGGATGAAGGAACAGATGGATGCCATCAACAAGCGGCTCCAGGAACTGGAGCAGAAAGAGGACTAGCCTGGATGCGCATCCACCTGCACGTGAACAGTTGGGCACGGAGAGAGGCGGCCGCATCTCGCGTCAGCCACCTCGCCTTTGGCGGGGCAGCCCTTTGCGCAGTGGGTCCTCAACCGTTACCCATGGTTGCCTGCCCGGGCCGTCCCTCCGTGCCCTCCTCTGGGCGCATGAGAATACGGATGGCGATCAAGCATAGGCCTAGTGCGGAGATACGCGAGTTCCTCGCGTTCTATCTGCTAGAGCTGATCTCCGCTGGGCCGTTTCGGCCCGCGGAACTCGGCGAGCAGGTTGCGCGCGAGAGCAAGGGTGATCTGCGGCCGGCGGAGGCAGACCTGCGGGCCGCCCAGGTGGCCTGTTGGGAGGGCGGCTGGATGGAGTGCGACAACCCGTTCTCTGACCGTCCTGCCTCGCTCTCCGCGCAGGGACGAGTGCAGCTGGCTCGCCTGCGTCGAGCGGCCGGGAAGAGCTGCGCTTCTGCGGAGCCGCGGCAGCAGGCAGCCGATGTCCTCATCTCACGACTCCCGCCTCCCAATGGAGAGGAGGTGCTGGACGTTGGCACGGGGGACGGATTCCTCGCACTGAAGCTTGGCGAGGCCGGCTTCCGGGTGCTCGGCATCGATACCGACGCCGACGCGATCGCGCGGGCCCGACGTCAGAGTGCCGCCTTGGAATCTCGCGTTCGCTTTCAGGTGGGCGAGATCCACGAGTTCGCCCGTTCGGGTCTGCGCTTTCCGAAGGTCGTCACCAGCTACCTCCTACACGAGTGCGACGATCCCTTCGATGTGTTGGAGGCGATCTGCGCCTGCCTCGCGCCGGGAGGCGCGCTTGCCTGCATGGACTTCGCGGCGAACACGGCCGCCTACTTGTCGGGTGTCGGATGTACGCCCTTCCACCCATTTCGGGCCCTCGCCAAGGGAGACTGGCAGCACCTAGCACCCAGGCTGGGCCTGGGGGATGGCGAATACTCGATCACAGGATATGTCGCGGTCGCGACCGCGATCAATACAGGCGATGCGGTGTCCGGCCGCGCCGCCGAAAAGAGGAGGAACTCCCGATGAAGATAGCTGTCACCAGCACTGGTTCGGACCTCGACGCTCAGATTGATCCGCGCTTCGGTAGGGCCCAGTACCTGCTCATCATCGACGTGGAGTCGTACGAAGTCGAGGCCATCGAGAACCCGAACATAGCGGCCGGCGGCGGAGCCGGCATCCAGACCTCGCAGCTGGTCGTGGACCGCGGGGCCGAAGCCGTCCTGACTGGGAACTGCGGCCCCAATGCCTTCCGCACCCTCGCGGCAGCTGGCCTCAAGATCTACACCGGCCTCAACGGCTCCGTCCGCGAGGCCGTGGAGTCGCTGAAGAGTGGCGAGCTTACTCCCACAGAGGGGCCCTCTGTTCCCGGCCATTTCGGATCGAGCGGATAGAATGAGAAGGGCGCGAAGGCACTGGGAAGAGGCGCGAGCATCAACAGACTCAGATGACCCGCCGTTCGACACGCAGGAGGTGAAGAGATATGCCACGAGGAGATGGAACCGGCCCGACGGGACAAGGTCCCGGTACCGGCCGGGGACGCGGCCAAGGTAGAGGGCGCGGCGCGGGAAGAGGAGGGGGTGGAGGCCGCATGGGCGGCTCCGCCATGGGGCCGAGCGGCAACTGCGTCTGCCCGAGCTGTGGACAGACAGCGACCCACCAAGTGGGCGTCCCCTGCACCCAGGTCAAGTGCCCCAAGTGCGGCCAGCCGATGACGAGACAGCGGTGATTGCCTGAGGCACGGAAATGCCTATCTACGAGTATCGCTGCAAGGACTGCGCGGGGAAGTTTGAGAAGTTCGTTCGGAGCGCCGCCGACCATCAGGTAGCCTGTCCCCAGTGCAGCAGCGAGGCCGTGGAGAAGATCCCTTCGGCCTTCGCGGTGGGCAGAGCGCAGCCGAGCGCGCCCGCTGGCGCAAGTTGCTGCGGCCTGACAGATGCCTGCCCCGACCCAAAGCGCTGCTGCCAGCGCTGAACCGAAGCCGTCAACCGGAGGACCGCGATCATGGCCGAGCCCATCAGGCTCTCGACGGGAGCCCTGTGCTGGACATCAAGTCAGGATAAGGTGGCCGAATAGCTGATTCAGCGGGCCGCCACGGGGCAAGGAGCCGACATGAAGATAGCTGTTGCAAGTGGCAAAGGAGGCACGGGGAAGACCACGGTAGCGGTCAGCCTCGCCCTGTCCGTGCCCGACGCACAACTGGTTGATGCCGACGCGGAAGAACCGAATTGCCATCTATTCCTGCGCCCGTCCATCCAGAGAACCATCCCGGTATACATGATGGTGCCCCATGTGGACCTGACGAAGTGCGACTTCTGCCGCAAGTGCGCTGACTTCTGCGCCTTCAACGCCCTCGCAGTCGTCAAGGAGCAGGTGCTGGTATTCCCCGAGCTGTGCCACGGTTGCACCGGGTGCGTCTACGTGTGCCCCCGCGAAGCCATCGTCGCGCGGCAGCGCCAGATAGGCGAAGTAGAAATCGGCGCCGCCCGCGGCATGGTTTTCATCCAGGGCCGGCTGAAGCCGACTGAGCCCTCTGCTGTCCGCATCGTGAGAGAGGAGATCGCCCAAATCGACCCCAAGGGCGGTCCCGCCATCATTGACGCCTCTCCCGGCACCGCCTGCGCGGTGCAGGACACTATCGGCCAGTCGCAGTTCTGCCTGTTGGTAACCGAACCCACACCCTTCGGCCTGCATGACCTGAAGATGGCCATGGACGTGGCGCAGGAGCTCGGCGTGCCCAGCGGAGTCGTCATCAACCGCAACGGGGCACGCGACTCCATCATCGAAGATGAGTGCCGGAAGCGCAACATACCTGTGCTGCTGAAGATCCCCTTCGACCGGCGCGTCGCCGAGGCCTACTCCCGGGGGCAGCCCCTCGTGGACGCGTTCCCCGAGTGGCGGGAATCGCTGCGCAGCCTGTATCGCGAGATCGAGCGGAGGGTGATGACGTGAAGGAGCTAGTGATCATCAGTGGCAAAGGTGGAACCGGCAAGACGACGGTGCTTGGCTGCTTTGCTGTCCTTGCCGCGAACAAGGTGCTGGCCGACGCTGACGTTGACGCGCCGAATCTGCATCTGCTCCTTTCCCCTGAGCCGTTAGAAGAGAGCGACTACCACGGCGTTGACCTCGCCGCGATCGACGAGGAGACGTGCACGAAATGCGGCCGCTGTGAAGAGGTTTGCCAGTTCTCCGCCATCAGGGACCTGCGTATCCAGCCACGCCGCTGCGAAGGGTGCGGCACGTGTGCGGTCGTCTGCCCCGAGCAGGCGATAACGATGACGCCCCAGGTAACGGGCCAGCTCTACCTCAGCAGAACACGGTACGGCCCGTTGGCACACGCACGCCTTGTGGCGGGCGGCGAGGCCTCCGGCAAGCTCGTCACCGAGGTGCGAGAACTGGCCCACCGGGTCGCCGTGGAGCGCGGCGCGGACCTCATCCTGACAGATGGGTCGCCTGGCATCGGCTGTCCTGTGATCGCCTCCCTCTCCGGCGTGGAGGCGACCCTGGCAGTGACTGAGCCGACGCCTTCCGGTCTGCACGATCTGGAACGCGTGCTCCTGGTGGCCGCCCATTTCCAAGTCCGCAGCGCTGTCTGCGTCAACAAATGGGACATCAACCCGCAGTTGACCGAAGAGATCGAGCGCCTCGCCCGCGCGATGGGCGCCATGCCGCTTGGCCGCATACCCTTCGACGAGGCCGTGGCGGAATCCACCGCGGAGGGGATACCGGTGGTCGAAGTGGCTGATTCCCCCGCCGCGCGAGCCATCAGGGATCTCTGGACGGACATGGGAGAGAATGACCTCTGCTAGAAGATGTTTCATAACCTCCATGTGGAGTCTGGCAGCTTGTGCTGTCTGAGGTTATGAAGCAGCAGCACAAGCCGCCAGGCTCCAGCAGGCGCATTTCATGCCAGCGTCTCTAACGAACAGCCAGGCGAGTGAGGGTTATGAAATGCGCTCTAGAAAGTCATCACGGGAGCACCGCGTGCCACCACGCGCAGCCAGCATCCCAGAGCGCCTGCTGCAGTACCTGGGGCCGTCCCTCAGGGCCCGCTCGGTCGCCGACCTCCGCCTCGGTCTACTCTACACCGCGGTTCGTTTCGCCGATGGGGCAACCGGAGTCGCTCACCTCCTCACCCAGCCAAGCGGCGGCCCCTGCCGGCCGCTGCGCGGCGCCGGTCAACTCGCCGGAACTCCGGCCGAGGAGGTCGCCCGGTGGGTTCTGTCCCGCGATCCCACTGAGGCCTCTGTCGGCCTGGCCACTCTCAATGCTGCGGCGACCGGCACACAGCGCCCAGATGAGGTCGGCGACATCCGCGACCTGCTACCGATCAGTCCCTCCGACCGCGTCGCCATGATCGGCTACTTCGCGCCCCTGCTTCCGTGGCTCCGGAAGACGGGCGCCCATCTCGACATACTTGAGATCAAGCCCATCCAGGACCCCAGGGTCCGTCCGCCAGAGGACGCCGCTGCCGTGCTGCCCGAGTGCGATGTCGCTCTCATCTCCGCCACCGCGATCATCAATCACACGCTCGACGGACTGCTGGCCCTCTGTCACTCAGCGCGAGACGTCGTCCTGCTCGGCCCTTCCACGCCCATGGTTCCTCAGGTCTTCGCCCGGACGGCAGTCACGCTGCTGGCGGGAGTAGAGGTGACAGACGGCCAAGGAATGCTGAGGATAGTAAGTGAGGGTGGAAGTACCCGGCAGTTCGGACCAGTGGTGCGGAAGCTGTGCGTGTCGGTTCGCGGCCAGCCTGATCGCCATCCGGCGCCGCTGGACGGCCGACCCACCCCGGAGGAGAGAGAGGAATGAGCAGCGTCTTACTTCGCGCGCGGGAAGCGTTCGCGGCCCTCGTGGCGCAAGAGCGCCTTGCCGCACTGCCGATCCGCATCTCCACCCGCGCTCTCTCCACCGAAGAGGCCATTGGCAAGCCCCACTATGACGACCTCCCCATCCTCCGTGGAAAGGAAGTCATGATCGAGGCCGAGTTCGAGGGGGCCAGGGGCCACGCCTTCACCAGCGCGCCTGCACCCTGGGAGGGAACTCTGCAGGATCTGCTGGCGCTGCCCCCCGATAGTGACGCCCGGCGAGCGATTCTCGCTGCCGCCATGAATGCAGTGCTTCGGTCACTCGGTCGGATCGACCGTACCGTCCACTGCCGCGACCAAGACATCGAACGCTGTGGACAAGAGATGGCCGCGCAGCTCCGTCGGGAGTTCGGCGCCATTGCCGTCGGACAAGTTGGCTACCAGCCAGGACTCCTCGCCGGGCTCGTCCGGTACTTCGGCCCGGATCGCGTCCGCGTCACCGACTTCGCCCATGAGAACGTGGGTCGCGAAGTCAACGGCGTCTGCATCTGGGACGGCGATACCCGCACAGAGGACCTGGTCCGATCGAGCGGCCTCGTCTTGGCTACTGGCAGTGTTGCTGCGAATGGAACGCTCGATGATATCCTCCGCCTCGCCCGCGCGTCGGGAGTTCCCCTCATCCTCTACGGCGTAACCGCCGCCGCGGTCTGTCACCTCTGCGACATCCGCCGGCTCTGCCTGGCGGCGACCTAGCAGCCAACAGGGCAGGGTGTGACTCCTTAGCGTTGGTCAGGCAGGTGAAGGGATGCGCATCCGGTGGCAACAGGGCATGTTCTCTTGACTTGATCGGGCTCGCCAGGTAGAATTGGATGTAAGTTACATCTCATGCCTAGATGTGTATCAGGCACGTTGTTGGCCGAGTATGTGAAGTGAAGCGGAAGCGACACAGCGAAGCCCTGGTCAGCCGCGGCGCGAGGTGGACTGTTTTGCTCTGCCTCGTCCCTTGGTTGTTCTTGTCCGCGACTAACGGGGGGAGGCACAGCCATACACCGAGACTGGCATTCGCGGGCAGCCTGTCTGCCATGGGCTCGGAAGTCTACCTGGCAGTGGCCGACAATGCGGAGAACAGCGACTGTGCCGCTTGCCTTTGGCAGTTACACTCGAATACGTATCCCGCTGCTGCGCCCGCGCTTGTGCATGCTCGCCCTCGCTCTCACTCGCCGGTAGTTCAGGCTGCCATTCTGCCATCTACTCAGGTCCACACATTCGACCCCCGCGCACCGCCCCTCGTCTGACCCCCGGCAATCTCTAACTGCTCGAAGCACCTCCACGCAGTTCAGCGCGCATGTTTGGCCCATCACCCAGACTGTGACCCATCCCTTGGGAGGAGATCTCTATGCGTTTTGCTTGTTTGCTTCTCGTGCTGCTTGTTATCCCTGTTCCCGGACAGTGTGAGACGTCCGAGAGTGCTCCCGTGGACATCCCGGCCGGCCCAGCCGCTGTGGAGCTGGGGCAGGAGCTGGCCGCGGTCAACGCTCGCCTGGCCGAACTCCAGGCGGAAGTCGCACAACTCAAACAGCGGCTCCGGCAACTCGAGGCCAAGCCAGACGAACCGGAAGGACCCGCGGAGACCGAGGAGGGTCTCGCGGCCCTCCGCGCGGCGGCCCTACGCGAGGCCGCGGGCGAAGCGGCCCCGGCGCGCTCGGCCGAGGAAGTCAGCTTCACCTCCGGCGCGCTCGGCCTCCAGGCCCTCAATCCCGAGATCAGCGTCACCGGCGACTTCATCTCTTCCTATCGAAGCGGCGGCGTCACCAAGCACCTCGACAACACGGTGCGCACTCTGGGCATCCACTTGGAGTCCTACCTCGACCCGTACTCGCGCTTCAAGGCGGCCGTCCCCGTCACTGAAGGCAGTGCCTCCATCGGCGAGGCCTACTTCACTCGCTACGGGTTGCGAGAGAACCTCAACCTGACGCTCGGTAAGTTCCGCCAGCAGTTCGGCGTCGTCAACCGCTGGCATAAGCATGGCCTCGACCAACTGGACTTTCCCCTCCCACTCCGTCAGATCTTCGGCCCGGGCGGCCTCAACCAGACCGGGGCCTCCCTCGACTGGCAGATGTCTCCTCTCGCAGGCGCCTCCCAGGAGCTCACCCTCCAGGTGACCAACGGCGAGAACCCACGCCTCTTCGGCGCCAACACCCGAAACATGCCCAGCATTCTCGCCCACTACAAGAACTATCGCGACCTCTCCAAGGACACCTACCTCGAGTTCGGCCTCACCGGCCTCGCCGGGAGGAATGACACCTGGCAGGTGCTCGGCCCCGCCGAGCAGTGGCTCTCCCAGCCGCGGAACCTCTGGACCACCGTCCTGGGCGCAGATCTAACTCTTCTCTGGGAGCCCACTGGGGAGATGCGCTATAAGAACTGGGTCTGGCGCACCGAGGCATACTGGCTCAATCGAGACCTTGTCGCTCCGGACAGTTCGGGTGCGGACACGATTCGCGCCTGGGGCGCCTACTCGTACTTCCAGCGCAAGCTCTCTCGCACGCTCGACGCCGGGATCCGTGTGGACTACTACGAGCCAGACGTCAAGCCCTACGCCGACCTCCCCGGGCTATCCCTCTCCCCTCTCGCCGTCACTGAATCCGGCGCCCACCAGTGGATGTTCGCCCCCTACGTTACCTGGTACCAGAGCCCCTGGGTGCACTGGCGTCTGGAATGGGATCACCTCAGCAATCGCCACATGGGTCCGGACGAAGACACCATATCACTTCAGTGCATCTTCGCCGCCGGCCCACACAAACACGAGCGCTACTGATACGGGAAGGAGTTCACTCCCATGAAGCGGACAGCCACCATACTCGGCTTGCTCATCACGATTCTGCTGCCCTCGGGTCCGGCCCATGCCGCGCCTCGCCTGCGCGTCGTCGCCACCCTGCCGGACTACGCCGTGCTCGCCAGTGCCATCGGCGGAGAGCGCGTCTCGGTCGAGACCATTGTGCGCGGCGATCAGGATGCCCACTTCATCCGGCCCAAACCGTCCTTCGTCAACCTGGTCCGAAATGCCGATGTTCTCGTGGACACAGGTCTGGACCTCGAAATGTGGCTTCCCACGGTCGTAGACAAATCCGGCAACACCCGCGTCCGGAGCGGCCAGCCGGGCTACGTCGCTGCCGCCCACGGCATGAACCTCCTGGAGAAACCGAAGGTCATGTCCCGCATCGAAGGAGGCCTCCATATCTACGGCAATCCCCACGTCACCACCAGCCCCCTCAACATCAGAGTCGCCGCCCGTAACATCGCCGCTGGCCTGATTAAGAATGACCCCTCCGGCAAGGCCCTCTACCAGCGCAACCTCCAGGCCCTCGAGCGCCGGCTCGACACTCACCTCTTCGGCGAAGACTTGGTTGAGATGCTTGGCGGCCCAACCCTCTGCGACCTCGCCGAGAAGGGCCGACTCATCCCCTTTCTCGAGGCCAACAGGTTCCAGGGTGAGCCCCTCATCAACCACTTGGGGGGCTGGATGAAGCAGATGCTCCCGCTGCGCGGCACCCCCATCGTCACCTACCACAAGAACTGGGTCTACTTCATCCACCTCTTCGGCCTCGAGGAGGCCGGCACCGTCGAGCCCAAGCCCGGGATCCCGCCGTCGGCCAGACACGTGGCCGAACTTGTCCAACTGATGCGAGATCGAGAAATCCGCCTCATCCTCGCCGCCAACTACTTCGACGAGGGACAAGTGAGGAGCGTCGCCGCAAAGGTTGACGCCTTCGCCGTCATCGTGCCTCTGTACGTCGGCGGCGAGCCGGGAGTCGAGGACTACGTACAGCTCTTCGACCTATGGCTCCAGAGACTGCTCGACGCCGCGCAGCGCGCCGGCATCCTGGACACCTAGCCCGTCTGCTCCACAGAGTGGGGAGCCCGGGCCTCCTCTCGGTCTCCCCACTCCCCAGCGCCATGACCTAGTGAGGATGACCCAAATGAACTTCGGATCGGCCCTTCAACTCATGCTCCCAGCCTTCTGCCTCTGCGTGCTCATGGTGGCGATGCTCTCCTACCTCGGCATACACGTCATCAAGCGCGAGATAATCTTCGTCGATCTCGCGCTCGCCCAGATCGCTGCCCTCGGCGCGCTCATCGCCCTCCTCCTCGGCATCCCCTTGCACACTCAGGCCTCCTACTGGTTCTCGCTTGCCGTGACTGCCATTGCCGCCGTCGTCTTCACACTCTCCCGCACCCGCGAGAGTCGCGTCCCCCAGGAGGCCGTCATCGGCCTCGTCTATGCCATCGCCGCCGCCCTCGCTATCATCCTCATCGACAAAGCCCCCCACGGCGCCGAGCACATCAAGGACATCCTCACCGGCTCCATCCTCTGGGTCAAGTGGCAGACCGTCGCCACCGTCGCGGCCGTCTACGGTGCCATCGGCCTCTTTCACTTCCTCTGTCGCCGGCCCTTCCTGATGATCTCGGAGAACGCGAGCCAGGCCCAAGCATCCGGCGTCAACGTCCGCCTCTGGGACTTCCTCTTCTACCTCTCCTTCGGCTTCGTCATCACCGTCTCGGTTGGAAGCGCGGGCGTCCTCCTCGTCTTCGTCTTCCTCGTTGCTCCCGCGGTGATGGCCGTCCTCATCACCGACCGCCTTCTCTACCAGCTCCTCTTCGGCTGGGCCCTCGGCATTGCCGCCACCATATCGGGCCTGATCGTTTCCTACCTCGCCGACCTCTCCTCCGGTCCCGTCGTGATCGGCGCCTATGCGGTGGCCCTGGTCCTGGTCTCGGCGGTGATCCACATCCTGCGCGCGCCCGACCGCGCCAGGGCCCTCAGAAACACCGGCCTCACGGCCCTCGCCTTCGCGCTCGCCGCCGCGCTCCTCTTCCTGGGCGGCCGCGCGCTCGGGACTTGCTTCGGACATCAGGGCCATGCCCACGCCCACTCCCACGGCCTCGCGCCTCACGACGAATCCGATACTCACGCCTCCGGCTCGCACCTGGAGGAGGCGGAGGCGCAGATGGAAGCCGGACTCGCGGGAGAATCACTCGCGGAGACACTCGCCGGCGCATCCGACGTCGACGCGCTGCGCACTCTCTTCGCCCACCACCCCGGCCCTGCGGATCGCGTCGCTATCGTGACGCGTGCCCTCGAGCTCGATCCCGCCCAAGGCGCCGCCCTCGCCCTCCGCTTCCTGGCGACCGACCCGCCTCTCTTCTTCGCGCAGACCGCCGTGGACGCGCTCGATGCCATCCTCTCTCACCCGAGCGGCCTCGACATCGCCGAGCCCTTCGACCACCCGGCCAACCAGCAGGCAGCCGCCGGCGTGCGTGCTGAGTTCGGCCTCACCCCAGAGCCGTCGGGCTGAGGGTCCGGCGGTGGCTGCGAGCTGGTACGAACAAGCAAGGGCCAGCACTCACGCGGCCGCCACCCGCGATGAGATGATCGGGATCACAGACTACGCAGCGCCTTTCCCCAAGGACCTGCTTCCGCCGGCCTAGCATCAGTCATCCGATACCCGGGGGGTCGCCCTACGTCATCTTCGCCGACCGCCGTGGCGGTCGCAGGCGACCTAGCCACTATTGGCCACGGCTTCCCTGGGAGGAGATCGACCGGTGGGGCGATGCCGAGCGCTAGGCGTCCGAGGCGGACTGAAATTCCATCGCCTGGGAGGCTCGCCGTCGGTAGAGGCCGAACCTGGGTACTCCGGGTGTGTTAGCCGGGCCTAGCCGCTGCACGTGACCTGGTAGAGCCTCGACCACTGGGTAGCGCCGCAGATGGGGGGACTTCCGTGAAATGTGTGAAACCTGAAACCAATGACGGT
>JAUVSA010000317.1 GCA_030597345.1 Bacillota bacterium | reverse complement strand
GTCTTCCCCTCCCCCAACGGCGTCGGCGTGATCGCCGTCACATCTATGTACTTCCCGCTCGGCCGATCCTTGAGCCGCTCCAAGATACTCAGATGCACCTTCGCCTTCCACCGGCCGTAGTAGTCCAGCTCCTCCTCCCCGATGCCCACACCCTCCGCGATCTCTAGAATCGGCCGCATCTTCGCCGCTTGGGCGATCTCAAGGTCGTTCTTCATTCCCTCGCTCCTCTGACCTCTGGTTTACTGATCTCTGGTTTACTGATCTCACAGCAGTCACATGGCTAGCCGGCCGCCACCGGCTCTCGCTCCTCATACATCATCGGGCGCAGCTTCAACGCCGCTCGCTTCTCGTTCATGTGTTCGATCATCATCTGCGCCGCCGCCACCGGGTCCTCCTCGAAGGCCCAGGTGGCCCCCACCTCGCTGTCCATCTCCTTGGTCAGGTAATCATAGACCGCCTGCGATCCCTCCACCGGCAGCGGCTTCCCCAATACCGTGAAGACGCCCGAAGCCACCACGTACATCCCGATCGACACCGCCTTCTCCGACATCCACTCCGGCGCCGCTCCCGCTATCGGCGCCTCACTGATGTCTTCGCCCAGCCCTCCCTCATTGATCACCTCGCAGCACGCGATCAGAATCCGGCTGTTGTCCACACACGACCCCACGTGCAGCACTGGCGGAATCCCCACCGCCTCGCAGATCTCCTGCAGTCCCCGCCCTGCGTATTGCGCTGCCGCCTCCGGCGCCAGCAATCCCTCCTTCGCACAGGCGATCGCCGAGCAGCCCGTCTGCAACACCAGCACGTCGTTGCGAATCAGCTCCTTCACCATCTCCACGTGCCCGTAGTCCACGGGCTGCACGTTCGGGTTACAGCACCCGACTACCCCGGCCACGCCCCGCAATCGCCCTTCGATGATCCCATTGTTCAACGGCCGATACGACGGCCGGAACCTCCCGCCCAGCATCCGAAACACGTACTCCGCGGTGAACCCGGCCACCAGATCCATCGTGTGCTTCGGAATGTCCACCGTCTCCTTGTCTCGCTCCGGAAACTTCTCGATCGCTATCCGCACGATCTCTCTCGCCACATCCAGCGCCTGCTCTTCATCGAACTCAATGTGCCTCACCCCCGGCATGCGTCCCTTCGGCGACGTCGTTATCAGTTCCGTGTGGAAGCACTTGGCCGCCTCCGCCAGCCCCGGCATCAGACACTGCACGTCAACCACCATCGCCTCCACCGCGCCCGTCGCAATCGCCAACTCCTGCTGCAGGAAGTGCCCCGCCGACGGAACCCCCTGCCGCATCAGAATCTCGTTGGCCGTGCAGCAGATCCCGCTCAACTGGATCCCCTTCGCCCCCTTCTCCTCCGCCAGCTTGAGCAGCTCCGGCTCCCGGGACGCCTCCACGATCATCTCCGAGAGAATCGGCTCGTGCCCGTGAACCACGATGTTGACCTTGTCCGCGCTCAATACGCCGAGGTTCACCTTCGCCCGAATCGGAAGCGGCGACCCCAGCATCACATCCTGCAGGTCGGTCCCGATCATCGAGCCTCCCCACCCATCTCCCAGCGCCGTCCTTATCCCGTGGCGCAGGATGTTCCGATAATCAGTATCCACCCCCATGTGCGTCCGGTGCATGCACTCCACAATCTCCCGGTCAATCCCCCGCGGCGTCACCCCCAGCTTCCGCCACACCTCTTGCCGCCGCTCCGGCGCTCGCCCAAGGAAGCGCAACTCCCCAGTCTGCTGCCCGAACTCCCCCAGCGCGTGCTCCGCCACCCCGCGCGCTATCTCCATCGCCGACTTCCCCTCCGTTTCCACCTGGTACTCCGCCGCCAGCCGCCGCAGCTTCCTCTCGTCCTTTATCTTGTAGTCCTTCGCTTTTCCCTCGGCCATCAGCAGAAAAGTGTGAGCCACATCTCGCCCGTGGTCCGAGTGCGCCGCCGCCCCTCCCGCAATCATCCGCAGCAGATTCCGAGCGACGATCGTGTCCGCGGTAGCTCCACACACCCCGATCTTCTCACCCTTCGCCGTCGTCGTCGCCCGGCATGGCCCCATACTGCACAACCGACAGCATATCCCTTGCTTTCCAAAACGGCACTGCGGCTGCTGCGACTCATACCGGTCGAAAGCCGTGACCACGCCGCGCGCTTCTGCTGCGGCTAGTGCCTGCTGGCTTGCCGGATCTCGCATCCGCTTACCATTGTCACCCATCTCTGTCACTCCTTGTGAGCGCGCCGTCCGCTCGCCTGCCCTAGCCAAGCTAAACGCGCCTGTTTCCCCCAGGCGCGCCCACGCCCGCACGACTGCGTGCATGGCATCATTGACTCTCTACCCGGCCCATGGCCCCACTACCCCCGCACACTACACAACTAGGCAGTAAGCTCGAAGACGATCCGGTGCTTCAGTAGGTCGATATCCTTGATTTGCCCCCGCACGTGCGCCTGCTCCCCGAACAGGTTCACAAGCCGAAACCCGTCACCATCCGGCTTGATGGAGGTTACGTCCTCCAGCACCAGCTCCTCACCTTCCGCCGTCGCCAGAAACACCTTGGATTCGCACATCTGTGCCCTCGTACGCGCGCGGCCTCAACCGTGAGTGTACAGCTGGAGCGTACAGCTGTGAACTGCGGAAACTACGTACGGCCAGGAGAACCCATCGGTTCGGTCCCTCCGGGTCTTCTCACACCATCCGCCCGCCTCTCGGGGCCAGGCAGGT
>JAUVSA010000202.1 GCA_030597345.1 Bacillota bacterium | reverse complement strand
CGAATCATCCCCCGCGCCTTCTCGTCCAAGTCCATCGGGCTCGCGTGCGGCCGCCTCGCCCCGATCTCCACCCCGTCGAACCCCATCTCCTTCGCCCGCTTGAAGATCTCTTCCAGCGAAAGACCCGGCCCGTCGTACCACACCCCCGCGAAGCTGATCGTATCCAGCCCTACTTTCATCGCCCTCGCCTCCCTCCTGAGAAGTACGAGCACCTTCTTCCTTCCCGCTGGTCGCCTTCCTCTCCATGCCGCCTTGCTCACCGCGCCCCGCTCTTGTCATCCCGCGGGAGGGAAGCGACGAGAGCCTGCCCTGAGCCTATCGAAGGGAATCTCGCCATCGCTGACGTGGACGGCGATGCAATCGTCGAGGCCCACGGAGGCAGCACCGCGTTCAGCAACGTCTCAGGCTCGGTGACAACCAAGGAGGCATAGTCCCCCGGGATGGGTCGAACGCGTCGCGGCCGATGAGATCTGTAGTTGCTGGCTGCCGTCGGAGGCTTTCTTGTCCTTGAGCGCGACCTTGCGCTGACCTCGCGCGTCTAGTATAATATATAGAGTTGTAGCTCTACGCGACGGGCGAGGGGATCCGCATGGTCGCAAACAGGGCCCCAATTCGTGCATTCTGCCTCCTCCTAACGACAGCAGCAGCGCTGACGCTATCTCGTCCCGCGCCCGCGGCCGAACACGAAACCCAGCCCGAAGCCGCGCCACCCTCCCTTCATGCCGTCGTCGTCTCTGTCCCGCCAGTCATAGACGGCGCGCTCGACGACCCCTGCTGGCAGCAGGCCACCCACGTGGAAGGCTTCTGGCGCGAGGACGTTGACGCCCCCGAACTAGAGCGCACCGAGGCCTGGCTATGCTATGACGCGCGGGCGATCTACGTCGCCTTCAGATGTCACGACTCGAAGCCTTCTGAGATCCGCTGCGATCAGAAGAAGCGCCAGGGCAGCTTCTGGCGAGATGACTCCGTCGAGTTCTGGCTGGATGTGCGGAACCTCGGGAGCAGCTTCTACAGCTTCTGCGTGAACCCCGCCGGAACGCAGTACGACCGCGTCCCCGGCGGCACCTCCGAGAAGATCGAGTGGAAGGGCGACTGGCGCGCGGCGGCGGGGATAGATGAAGGCGGCTGGTCCGCGGAGATGGAGATTCCATTCGCCATCCTTCGCTACCCGGAGGGGCAGGAGACGTTCCGGTTCGACTTCGGGCGACGCCTCGCCCGTGAAGAGCACCGCGTCCTCTGGCCCGCCTGCTTTGCCAAAGTCTTCGACACGGAGAACTGCGCCAGGTGGACGGACATCGCCACCCCTCCGGTCCCGTTCCGCTACGTGCTGATGCCCTACGCGCTGTCTGTTGCCTCCGAGAACGAGGAGGATCGGGAGACCCTGACCGCAGGACTGGACTTCAAGGGCACCCTCCCGAACGGAGTCGCAACTCTCGCCACCTACAACCCGGACTTCCGCAACATCGAAGACGTCGTCGAGACCATTGACTTCACCTTCGTCGAGCGTTACCTCCCCGAGTATCGCCCCTTCTTCCAGGAGGGCGCCGGCTACGGGCCTCCCTCTATCCTGTTCTACAGCAGGCGCATTGGCGAGCTGGATTGGGGCGCGAAGTCCTTCGGCACTGCCGGCTCTCATCGCTTCGGCCTCCTCAACGCCTACCGCCGCGGCGGAGAGAACCATCTTGCACTAAACTACCAACACCTCTTCGGCACAAAGGGGCGCCTCGGCTTCTCCGCGGTCGACCGCCGCGCGCCCGATGATCCCGACAACCTCGCCTGTGGCCTCTCCACCCACTGGAAGCGCCCGTTCACTGGCGGAGAGCGCTGGATCGCGGCCGACTGGTACGGGACGCGCACCCAGGGCGAGGGCGGAGATGACGGCGCGGTATCCATAGGCGCCGGAGTGGGCCGGACCCAGGGCCTGACCTGGTCCGCCAGATACCAGTCCATCGAGGACGACTTCCGGGCCGACGACGGCTATGCACCTGAGACCGGAGTGAGACAGCTCACTCTCGACCTCCATCACTACCGTTCCTACGACGAAGGAGCCACCCAGGGAAGAGAATGGTGGTTCTCTGCCGACACCGGCGAGTCTCAGGACGGGCGCCGCCGCGGCTTCTGGCTGGGGCATGACTACTACTGGCGCAGCGGATGGAGCATGTGGGTCGGCACCAGCCACGGCGAGCGGGATGGCTTCGACGTCGGGGACTCCTACATCGGCGGCCGCTGGAACCGAAAGGACATGTACCACACCGGCAAGGTTGACTTCAAGTGGGGCGAGCGCTATGCCCAGCCCTACCGCTACCAGCGCATCATCCAGGCCTTTCACCCAAGCCGTCGCTGGTCGGCGGAGCTGCGGGCCGAACGCGTCTACGCCGCCGACCTTGATGATGATGGGAATGTCCTCTCACCCGAGTGGTCGCGCCAGTTGGTGTTCACCAACACATACGACATCACTGACGAGAAAACGATCAGCGCGCGACTGGTCCGGCGCGGCAGCAGCACCAACGCCTACGCCGCCTACCGCCAGCGAGTGCGCCGCGGCATGGACCTCCTCATCGTCGTCGGCGACCCCAACGCTGAAGAGTGGGTATCCCGCCTCGCCGTCAAAGCCATCTGGTGCTTGTAGGCTCCCGTCGGAGGCTTTCTTGGCTTTCCACCGAACCTTGCGCTGACCTCGCGCGTCTAGTATAATGTGTAGACTTGTAGCTCTGCGCGACGGCGAGGGGATCCGCATGATCGCAAACAGGGCCTCAATTCGTGCATTCTGCATCCTCCTGGCGACAGCAGCAGCGCTGGTGCTACTTCCTCCCGCGGTTGCCGCTGAACGCGCGGGTGAGCCAGAAGCCGGACCTCCCTCGATTCACGCGGTCAAGGTGATCGAGCCGCCGGTCATTGACGGCCTCCTCGACGACCCCTGCTGGCAGCAGGCCACCCGCCTC
The DNA here is from genome assembly GCA_030597345.1 of Bacillota bacterium. Classification (GTDB taxonomy): domain Bacteria; phylum Armatimonadota; class Hebobacteria; order Hebobacterales; family Hebobacteraceae; genus JAUVSA01. Next base: position 1,364 of record JAUVSA010000202.1, on the reverse strand, counting down.
GAGGGCTTCTGGCGGGAGCGGATCGACGCGCCCGAGCACGAGCGCACGGAGGCCTGGCTGTGCTACGACTCCCGGGCGATCTACGTCGCCTTCCGCTCCCATGACTCCAAGCCCTCCGAGATTCGCTGCGACCAGAGGAAGCGTCAGGGAAGCCTCGGCCGGGATGACCAGGTGCAGTTCTGGCTGGACGTGGAGAACACCAGCCAGAATTTCTACTCCTTCCGCGTCAACCCGGCCGGCACGCAGTGGGACCAAGTGCCGGGCGGCACCTCGGAGAAGATCGAGTGGAAGGGCGACTGGCGGGCGGAGGCGGCCATCGACGAGGGAGGCTGGACGGCCGAGATAGAGATTCCCTTCTCCATCCTCCGCTACCCCGACGGCCAGGATTGCTTCCGCTTCAACTTCGCCCGCAAGCTGGCCCGGGAAGACGACCGCTCCCTGTGGCCGGCCTGCTTCGCCAAGGTCTTCGACACGGAGAACTGCGCTCGGTGGACGGGCATCCTGACACCCCCGGTCCCCTTCCGGTACGTCCTCATGCCCTATGCGCTTACAGTCCTCTCGGAGGAGGAGAAAGACCGGCAGAGCCTGACCGGGGGCCTCGACTTCAAAGGCACTCTCCCCAACGGCGTCGTTGGCCTCGCCACCTACAACCCCGACTTCAGCAACATCGAGGATGTGGTGGAGACCATCGACTTCACCTACACCGAGCGCTGGCTGCCGGATCCCCGGCCCTTCTTCCGGGAGGGGAGCGACTACTTTCCCTGGTTCAACCTCTTCTACAGCAGGAGAGTGGAGGACTTCGATCTCGGGGCGAAGGCCTTCGGCACCGTCGGCGCGGAGCGCTTCGGGGTGCTCGACGCCTACCGGCGCGGAGGCGAGAACCACTTCGTCTGCAGCTACCAGCACCACTTCGGAACCACCGGAGGGATAGGCTTCAACGGCGTCGATCGGCGCGTGCCCGGAGAGCCGGACAACCGCGCCTACTCGGTGTTCGGGAACTGGGACTGGCCGGGAGAGGACATCGGCCGCTATGTCTGGGCCGACCTGTTTGGCAGCCGCACCCAGGGCGAAGGCGGCGATGACACGATGGCCACCTATGAGTTCGGGGAGCGCCGGCGGCAGGGGCTGGACTGGCGAGTCGGTGTGGCGCAGATCGGTCCCGACTTCCGGGCCGACGACGGGCTGGTGTATGAGACCGGGGTGAGGAACACCTACTATCACCTCGACTACGATATCTCCTACGATGACAGCAGCGTGCAGGAGAGGGAGTATGGCCGCCGGTACAACCAAGGCCACTCCGAGCAAGGTCCGCGCCGGCGGCTCTCTGCGGACGACGGGGTAAACTGGCGGGCGGGCACGGCATT
>JAUVSA010000231.1 GCA_030597345.1 Bacillota bacterium | reverse complement strand
GGGAACTGAAGCGGATGGAGGCGGAGGGGATTCTGGACATGCGCCCCAAGAAGGAGCGGGCGCGCCTGCTTCATCTGAAGGGGAAGCTGGAGCGCGTTCTTTCCGGGATAGAGGAGATGCCGGGGCTGCCACAGGCGGTTTTCATCGTGGACCTTCGGCAGGAGCGCATCGCGCTGCTGGAGGCCAGGCGCCTGGGGATCCCTGTGGTCGCCATCGTGGATACGAATGTTGACCCGGATGAGATAGACTATCCGATTCCGGGGAACGACGACGCCATTCGCGCGATCCGCCTGATGTCCGGGAAGATGGCGGACGCCATTGACGAAGGGAAGGCGGAATACGAGTCTCGACAGGCGGAAGCTGCTGCCGCGGCGGAGGCGCCGGAGGCAGAGGGGGCGGCGCCGGAAGAGGTGCCGGCCTTTGCGGGGACCGGGGAGATGGCGGAGGAGATGATGCCGGCGGGCGTGGAGGAGGGACCGGCGGGCGAGTCCGAGGCCGGCGCGGGAGTGGCGGAGGCGATGCCTGTCGGTGAGCCGGAAGGAGCGACGGAGGCGGCTGGGGAGCCCAAGCCGGCGGAAGCCGCGGCGGCGCCGGCGGGGGAAGTGGAGCGCCGTGAAGAGCCGACGGGAGAAGTCGAGCTGACGTAGCAGTGGGTTAGGTGGGGGGGCGGGAAGCAGGAGGATCGAGATTGGCAGTAAGCGCGCGAGAGGTACAGGAACTGCGGGGCAAATCGGGGGCCGGCGTGATGGACTGCAAGCGGGCCCTCGAGGAGTGCGACGGTGATATCGAGAAGGCCGCCGTCTTGCTGCGGAAGCAGGGGATGGAGCGGGCCGATGCCCGGGTATCGAGGGCGGCGACGGAGGGGCTAGTTGCGTCGTACATTCACGCGGGGGGGAAGATCGGGGTGCTGGTGGAGCTGAGCTGCGAGACGGACTTCGTGGCCCGCACGGACGAGTTTCAGGAGCTTTCACGGAATCTGGCGATGCACATTGCGGCCGAGCAGCCGCACTACGTGCAGCAGGATGACGTGCCGGCAGAGGTGATCGAGAAGGAGAAGGAGGTATACCGGGCGCTGGCGATCAAGGAGGGGCGTCCGGAGAAGGTGCTGGATCGGATCGTGGAGGGGAGGCTGAAGAAGTTTTACTCGGCGGTGTGCCTGGTGGATCAGCCGTATGTGCGGGATGACGAGAAGACGGTGGGGGAGCTGCTGGGGGAGTCGCGGGCCAAGTTCGGAGAGAACATTCTAGTGCGTCGGTTCCTGCGGTATCAGTTGGGGGAGGAGAACGAGAGCTGACAGCGGGCGAGGAGGCTCCAGTGCCGAAGGCGCGCTACAAGCGGGTGGTGATAAAGCTGAGCGGCGAGGCCTTCGCCGGGGAGAACGGGTTCGGGATTGATCCGGATGTGGTGCACCGGGTGGCGGGGGAGATCAAGGAGTGTGGGGAGCTCGGGGTCGAGTGTGGGATCGTAGTGGGGGCGGGGAACTTCCTGCGGGCGCGATCTTCCTCCCTGCACCACATAGAGCGGACGACGACGGACTACATGGGCATGCTGGCGGGGGTGCTGAATTGCCTGGCGCTGCAGGCGGCGCTGGAATCGCTGGAGGTGGAGACGCGGGTGCAGTCGGCGATTGAGATCAGAGAGGTGGCGGAGCCGTACATCAGGCGGCGGGCGATTCGGCATCTGGAGAAGGGCCGGGTGGTGATCTTCGCGGCGGGGACGGGGAACCCGTACTTCACGACGGATACCGCGGCGGCGCTGCGGGCGGCGGAGATCGGGGCGGAGGCGCTGCTGAAGGCGACGAATGTGGATGGGGTCTACGAGCGGGATCCGAAGAAGGACGCCACGGCGAAGAAGTTCGATCGGTTGAGCTATCTGGACGCGCTCCGCCTGGAGCTGAAGGTGATGGACGCGACGGCGATTTCTCTGAGCATGGAGACCAAGATACCGGTCATCGTGTTCGACCTTCACAGGCCGGGGAACATCAAGCGGGTGCTGCTGGGCGAAGAGATAGGCAGCACCATTAGCTGAAGCGAGTAGCTGAAGCGAGCGAAGGGAGGCGTGGGGATGCCGCGGGATATCATCGCCCAGATGATGAAGGAAACGGATCGGCATATGCTGGAGAGCATCGAGGCCACGAAGCGGGAATTCGGGATCATCCGGACGGGGCGGGCCAATCCGGCGATTCTGGACCGGGTGCTGGTGGAGTACTATGGGGAGAAGGTGCCGATCAAGCAGGTTGGCACGATCAGCACGCCGGAGCCGCGCCTGATGTTGATCTCGCCCTGGGACAAGGCGATGATCAAACCGATCGTGGGCGCGATCACCAGCTCGGAGCTGGGCCTCAGCCCGAACACCGATGGGAATGTGATCCGGGTGTCTCTTCCGCAGCTCACGACGGAGCGGCGGCAGGAGCTGGCCCGCATGGTGGCGCGCAAGACGGAAGACGGGAAGGTGAGCATTCGAAACGTCCGGAGAGACACGCTGGAGGAGCTGAGGAAGATGGAGAAGGATGGCAAGATGTCTGAGGACGATCTTCGCCGCTTCCAGGACCAGCTCCAGAAGGTCACCGACGCCCACGTCGAGCAGTTGGAGAAGCTCCAGCAGGGCAAGGAGCGGGAGATCATATCGGGATGAGGATGCCGTCGGTGATCGGGCGACATCTGGGGGAGGCGGAGAGAATGCTGCGGGAGGCGGAGGCGCCGGTGACCGGCATCGTGCGCACGTCGCCTCCGGGGACGCCTCCGGCGGGGCCGCTGCGGGTAGTGCGTCAGCGGGAGGACGGGGAGGGAGTGGAACTGGTGGTGGCGGCCTCGGTGGCGCTGTCAGGAGAGGGAGATGGCGACGAGCAGGGCGTCCGCGCAGCTATCTGAAGAGGAGCTCAGGGACCGCCTGGACCTGGGACGGCTGCCCCGCCACATTGCGGTCATCATGGACGGCAATGGGCGGTGGGCGCGGGAGCGGGGGCAATCGCGGCTGGAGGGGCACCGGGCGAGCCGCGAGAGCGTTCGGGAAACTCTCAGGGCGTGCCGGGACCTTGGGATCGAGTTTCTGACGCTGTACACTTTCTCGGCGGAGAACTGGCGGCGGCCGAAGTCTGAGGTGGATGCGCTGATGGCGCTGATTGAGGGTACGCTGAGGGCCGAGGCTGACGAGCTGCACGCCGAGGAGGTCCGCGTGCTGCACCTTGGGAAGCGAGAGGGACTGCCGGAGACGCTGGTGTCGGAGCTAGACCGGGCGGAGAAGCTGACGGAGGGGAACACGGGGGTGACGCTGCAGATCGCGCTCAACTATGGCGGCCGGCAGGAAATCGTCGATGCGGCCGCGGCGCTGGCGGAGGAGGTGGCGGCGGGGCGGATGTCTCCGGAGGCGATCGAGGAATCGGACGTGCGGCGGCACCTGTACCGCCCCGATACCCCCGACCCGGACCTGCTGATCCGGTCCGGAGGGGAGTTCCGAGTGTCCAACTACCTGCTGTGGGAGATCGCGTACACGGAGATCTACGTCACGCCTACGCTCTGGCCGGACTTCCGCAGAGTCGACCTGTACCGGGCGCTGGTTGACTATCAGGGCCGGGGGCGGCGCTTCGGTGGAGTAGAGAATGCAGGGTAAGATCTGGGTCAAACTGGCCATTACCGTCCCGCTGCTGGTTGCGCTGGTGGCGCTCGATACGGTGTCCGCGCTGGAAGGGATGCCCCTGCTGGTGATTGCGCTGGGAGTTGGGGCTCTGGTGACCGATCCGCTGCGCGTGCGGCTGCGGAGCAGCGGGCGCGCGGGCCTTGCGCTGCTTCCGTTCATGGCGGCTGCCCTGGTGGTGCTGTTCGCGTTCTGCCGCGGCCGCGATCTGTCTCAGGGGGTCCTTTTCGCGGTCACGGTGGCGGTCGTGTTCGACGTTTTACTGGTGGCGCTGGCGGCGATGGGGGCCGCGGGGGTGCGGGGGGCGTTGGGGATGCTGGAGGTCGTGGCGATGGCGGGGCTGGTTC
>JAUVSA010000171.1 GCA_030597345.1 Bacillota bacterium | reverse complement strand
TCGCATCCCGATCGCCACCAGCACGATCCAGAGGAGCACCCAGCGCGGCGCACGTCCGGCTCGGCTGGCGACGACGGCCGCGACGAGGTAGACGATCCACGCGGCGAGATACGACTGTAGGAATCTGTCCGCCCACGCCTCGTCGCAGACTGGCGGGCCCGCCGCCCACAACGTCCCGGCCGCGGCCAATCCGAGTGGCACGAGAGCCCACCGAAGCCCCGCGGCTCGTATCCTTCGGCTCTTCACCGAAGTCCGGTCTCCTATCGGCGCTTCTTCGGCGCGGCCTTGGCCAGCGGCTTGTCTGCCCGCGCGTAGAACTCGTCTTGCAGCCTGGACGTAACCTTGTCGCTCTTCACGGCTCGCAGCAGGCGAGCCAGTCCGCGTGCCCAGCCTTCGAGAGCCAGTTCGCCCAGTTGAGCGTTTGCCGGCCTCGCGTCGCCGGCGTAGTGGTCGGGGAAGTCTGCGTACCACCACATGGCGGTGAAGGTGTCCTTCAGCCCCTTCAGCCGGCCGCGCGGACGGCCGTCCTCGTCCCCCGCGCGCGCGAGCTTGACCAGGTCTGGTCGCGTCGCCATCACCACGCTCGTCTCGAACTCACAGGCGTGGCCGCCCCAGTTGGTCTTTCGCTTCGCCTCGAGCTGCTTTGCGATCTCCTTGTCCATTGCCTCTCTCGCGAGATACACGACATAGTCCTTGCGCTCTGCCAGTTGCACCTGGCAGAAGAAGTTGAGCCAGTGTGTGTTGCCCCCGTGGCCGTTTGCGAGCAGGATCTTGTCGAAGCCATTGCGGGCAATCTCGTCACACACTTGCTGCAGCAGCTCGTTGAGTGACTCAGGCCGTATGGAGATGCACCCAGGCTGATGCTTCGCACAGTTGATCTGCCCGAAGTAGTAGGGGGGAAACACAACCGCGTACTCGTCCCGCGCCGCCCGGATCGCGGCTTCCCGTACGTCCATCACGTCCGTTCCCAGGGGCAGGTGCGGCCCGTGCTTCTCGATCACCCCCATAGGCAGGAGGCAGACGCCTTTGGCCCGCTTCACTGCCTTGGGGAAGTCTGATGCGGTCAGCTCTTCCCACTGCACCGGAAGAGATGAAGCCTGTCGCGTTCGCTTCGCTGGCATGAGCAGTTCCTCCACTCTCTGAGTTTGCGGGCACCAGGTCCGTCTCCTGCCGGGCGGGGGCTTGACCGCGGCTTTGGGCCGCGGTAGAATGCGCGCGGCGGGCGGGACGCAGAGTTCGTTCTGTTGCTTGCTGAGTTTCCCGCTGCTTTCCCCTGCCGGCCGAACCAGACCCGATCCTCGGCGAGGCGTGGCATGAACTGTGTCAATCACCCTGACGAAGACGCGCCGTACCAGTGCCACCGCTGCCGCCAGCCGATCTGCGTAGACTGTGAGACGAAGCTGGGCGGCAACTCCATCTGTCCCGCTTGCCTGGCCCAGGTGCGGGAGCAGGCGGGAAAGCGCCTGGACGCCGAGACCAGAAACGTTAACTACCCGGGCGGCATCCTAGCCGGGGCGCTGGCAGCGGCGGCAGCGGGCCTCGCCTGGTCGCAGCTCGTCGTGCTGACCGGCCACGTCATCGAGGTCGGCAGCACCGTTCTCGGCGGGGTCGTGGGGTATGCCGTCATGGCCGGAGCCGGCCACAAGCGCGGTCCCATGCTCCAGCAGATCGCCGCCGTCGCGGCCCTGGTGGGAAGCATCTTCGGCTATCTGCTCATCTTCGTCCGCACGCCGGCAGCGGCCCATCAGGTCCTGGTGGGCGCCGCCGACCTGCCGAGCGCTGTGTACGTATTTCCTGAATATCTGACGTCTCTTGGCGCGCTGAACTGGCTCTTGCTAGCCCTCGGCGTCGCCTGGGCCTACTGGGTGCCCCACGTTCGGTCGCTTCCTAAGCAGCCAAGCTAACCCGATTTGAGAATGGTTGGAAAAGATGGGGTATCTTGTTCTGGGTGGCCCGCAGAAAGCGGGCCGCAAGAAGGGGACCGCACCCCCCCACCACCCATAGGCGCCCCGGCGACCGCCTCCGTCGGGGCGCCGGCTTTTGCTGCGGCAGGTTGGGGCCGCCGCGGGCAGAATCTGACGCCCCAGGGGGCAAGAAAGTGTGTATGGAGCTTCAGGTCTCGTTTACGTCCCAGGGGGCGAATGTCTTCGGCGTGCTGCATCTACCTGAGGAGACGCCGGCCCCCGGTCTCATCATGTGCCATGGCTTCACCGGGCACAAGGCCGAAGCACACCGTCTCTTCGTGGAGGCGGCGCGGGATTTCTCCCATCACGGTCTGGCGGTGCTGCGTTTCGACTTCCGGGGATCAGGCGACAGCGAGGGCGACTTCGCCGACATGACCGTCTCCGGGGAGATCGCCGACGCCGCCGCGGCCCTCGAGTTCCTCACTTCGCGGCCGGAGGTGGATGGGGATCGGCTCGGTGTGCTGGGCCTGAGCCTCGGCGGCTGTGTCGCCGCCTGCCTCGCCGGGCGGGAGGCGGGCGTGCGTGGGCTGGTATTGTGGGCGGCGGTGGCCCACCTGGAACGCCTCACCGAGAGACTGGCTCCGGAGTTTGGGGGCGGAAAGGTGCTGGACATGCAGGGGTGGGCTGTAGGCCGGGCACTCCTGGACGATGTCTCCCACATTGAGCCATTGCGCGAGGTCGCCCGCTACGCAGGGCCGAGCTTGGTTGTACATGGGTCGCAGGATGATGCCGTTCCCCCCTCCGATGCTGCCGACTACCGTGTCGCCCTCGGCGGGCGCTGCCGACTTCACTATGTCGAGGGAGCGGATCATGTCTTCTCGGGGCTGGCGTGGAAGCGGGAAGCTATTGAGGCGTCGCGAGCGTTTCTGGTGGAGGCGCTGGGCGCCCGCCGCGCCTAGAGAAGTCCCAGGCGGGCGGCGCAGGGGCTCGGCTGCCCGCTGAGGAGGTGTCTGTGCCGAAGGAAGTGCAGACAGTCGAGGAGCTGATTGACGCGCTGCAGGAGCAGGGCGTCCGCGAAGTCGTGATCGCCGGTAGGATAGCCACCAGCACCAGCCCCGGAGGCGACCAGATAGCTTTTCGCGGGCGTCTGGTGGTCTCGGCGGAAGCGCCGTCCGGCGAGACGTTCGAGTACGTCGAGCAGGTCATGCCGTACATAGCCAACACCACCTCCCCACAGATCTCGGCAACCGCGGAAGCCGCGGCTGATCTCCGCGCGGCCCAGTTGGCGCTCGCCGGGCAGTTGCGCGCCTACCGGGGAGAATATCAGGGCGTCGTCAGCGCTGCTCGCGCCCGTCTCGCGGAGAGGTTGAGCCAGGCCGGCATAGCTGTTGTGGAACCGGGGGAGTAGGGGAGGATGCGGGTAACGGTCAAGGTCCACGGCCATTTTCGCCAGACCTCTGCCGTCGGGCAAGACGAGCTTACGTTCACGCTTCCGGACGCGGGGGGCCTGCGCATCAGGGACCTGCTGGAGGGGCTGAACATCTTCGAGGAGGAAATCAGAGAGGTCCTACTCGACGGCAAACGCACGCGTCTGGACAAGCCCCTGCGCGGCCGGGTGCGAGTGGAGTTCTTCCCCAAACGGAGGTAAGGGCGGCCTCCGCTGCCAGCCGTGGCCTCGCCTACCACCCTATTGCGTAGCTCTGCCCCCGGGGCGAGGCGCCGCCCGAGATCAAGCCAGTGTCCGCGTCGAACCTGATCGCCAGCACACTCCCGCCCGACCAGTCTCCCGCCACCTCGACCTGGTGGCCGCGCGCCTCCAGTTCCTTGCGAACTTCCCCGGGAATGCGTCCCTCTACCACCATCACGCCCGGCCGCTCTTCCCGCGGGTAGAACGAATTGCGGAAGTGCTCGCTGTGGAAGTTCGGCGCATCTACTGCCGCCTGCAAGTTCATGCCGAAGTCCACATGGTTCAAGAACGCCTGGAGTGTCCACTGATCCTGGCAATCCCCGCCCGGCGTCCCGAACACCATCCAGGGCCGGCCGTCCTTTGTCACGAGCGATGGCGTGAGCGTGGAGCGCGGCCGCTTCCGCGGTGCGAGGCAGTTCGGGTGCTCGGGATCGAGCACGAACATCTGCCCCCGCGTTCCGAGCTGGAACCCGAGCCCTGGTATCACCGGTGACGAGTGGAACCATCCCCCGCTCGGCGTGATGGAGATCATGTTGCCGAGACGGTCTATCGCGTCACAGTGCGTGGTGTCGCCTCTCTGATGCACCGGCCAGTCCACCTCGGGCCCGCGCTCATCCGGCCGCTCCCGTTTCCGGCTCCGCGCGCCCCCGCCCGGCCGATCGTCCAGAGAAGCCTGCCTGGGCTCGATGAGCTTCCTGCGCTCCTCCGCGTATTCCCGCGACAGCAGCCGGTCGAGCGGCACCTCTACGAAGTCCGGATCCCCATAATAGGCCTCCCGGTCGGCGAAGGCGAGCTTGGCGGCCTCGATCACAGTGTGGATGTAATCCGCGCTGTTCTGCCCCATAGCCGCCAGATCGAATCCCTCCAGCAGGGCGAGCTGCTGCAGGAAGACCGGGCCCTGGCACCAGGTGTTGCACTTGTACACTTTCAGTCCCCGATACTCGGCTCCGACGGCCGGCTCCACGCGGCCGCTGTAGCTGGCGAAATCCTCCTCTGTCAGCAGCCCTGAGTGGGCCTTCCCGCTGGCATCCACCACCTCGTTCTCCCGCTGGAAACGGATCATCTGCCGCGCCGGCTCACCCCGGTAGAACACATCCCGCGCCGCTCTCAGCGCGGCCGTCCGGCCGCCAGCGACGGCCTTGCGCTCGGCCTCCACCAGCAGCCGAAGGGTCGCCGCCCAATCCCGCTGCACGAGCACCTCTCCCAGCTCGAGGACGCGTCCGTCGGGCGCGAAGACATCCGCGGTGCTCGGGTAGTGCTTCCGCCAGTGCGCCAGGTTTGACTCGCATGACGAGCGGAGCGCCCCGTACATCGGAAATCCCTGTTTGGCCAGTTCCAGCGCCGGCGCGAGCACCTCCGCCAGCGGCATG
>JAUVSA010000234.1 GCA_030597345.1 Bacillota bacterium | reverse complement strand
GGACGCGCGGCTGGTCGAGTCGTGGCGAAGGGTGAGCGGCGCGCCGAGCCCACCAAGGAGGACCCCGTGATGGGCCACCAGCCCGGGGAGGCGAACGCTGTGGATGTGGACGCCGCCCTCCGAATGACCCCGCGCGGCCCGCCCATCGGAGGACTCTCGGCCGGCGAACTTGCTGCCAGGCGCACTCCCCATCAACTGTGCCGTCCTCAGCGCGGTGCCGGAGGGGGCATCGAGCTTCCCCGCGTGGTGCAGCTCCACGATCTCGGCCGCCTCGAAGTGCCGCGCGGCCTGAGCCGCGAATTGCATCATCAGCACCGCGCCGATGGCGAAGTTGGGGGCGACCAGTGCGGAGGTCGCGTTCTCCTCGCACAGCCGGCCCAGCTCCGCCAGGTTCTGCTCGGTCAGCCCGGTGGTGCCGACGACCGCGGCCACCTTCGCCTTGACGGCGGTGCGCGCATTTCCCATCGCCGCTTCGGGGACTGTGAAATCGACGATCACGTCCGGGGATGCCTGCGCAATGGCGTCGGGCAGTGAATCCACGATCAGCACCGACTCTCCCTCCACCCCGGCAAGGCGCCCCGCCTCCTCCCCCACCCCGACGCGGTCCACTGCCCCAACCAGCTCCATATCCTCCTGGTCGCACACCGCGCGCACCAACTGGCGGCCCATGCGTCCGGCCGCCCCGACGACGAGCACGCGAATTACAGCCATGTTCCGCCCCCTAGTCGTGCGTCGGCTGGGCCTCGGCAGAATCGAGCGGCCCGATCGCGACGAGTGCTTGCCGGCCTTCCGTGAAGGCTGCGGCGGCCAGCTCGTGCACGTCTTCGGCAGTCACGCTTTCCACCCCTGCGAGGATCTCCTCGAACGGCAGCACCCGTCCCCATACGATCTCAGAGGCGGCCAGGTGCTGCATCCGGAAGCTGGTGCTTTCGGCGGCGAGCGCGACCGCCACCTTGAACTGGGTCTTGGCGCGCTCCAGCTCGTCGGGCGAGGGCCCCTCCGCGCGGAGCCGATCCACTTCCCGCGCAATCAGCTCCAGCACCAGTTCGAAGTTCTCGGGCCCGGTTCCGCCATCGATGATGAGCAGCCCTGCATCTCGATAGGACTGCAGGTAGGAGCCAATCCCGTAGGCGAGCCCCCGGTTCTCGCGGATCTCCTGGAAGAGGCGCGAGCTGCTCCCGCCGCCGAGTATCACATCCAGCACGGCAAGAGCGTGCCGCGCCTCGTCTCGGCGAGCGCATCCCGGGGTGGCGAGGCAGAAGTGCACTTGAGCCGAGGCCCGGGAGATGAGGCGACGTTCCGAGTGAAACACGGGGGGCACTTCTTCGGCCCGCGGGCGACCGGGATTCAACTCCCCTCCCAGCCGTGAGGCAAGGTCCACCACGCGGTCGTGCTCCACCGCACCGGCGGCCGTCACCACCAGGCGATCGGCGGCGCACAGCTCCTCCCGATGGCCGAGCAGCGAGTCCCGCGAGAATGCGGCCACGCTCTCACGGCTCCCCATCAGCGGCCGGCCCAGGCCATGGTCGGGCCAGGCGACCTGGGGCAACAGCTCGTGCACCCAACCCTCGGGCGAGTCCTCCGCGTGGCCTATTTCCTGGACCACGACCTGCTTCTCGCGTCGGAGATCATCCTCTGCGAAGACTGATTGGAGCAGCAAGTCGAACAGCAGCCCGAGCGCAGTTTCCGTCTGCTCGCCAATGGTCCGCGCGAACAGATACACGGACTCGCGATCGGTGAAGCCGTTGACGTGCCCGCCCACGTCATCCATCGCCTCCGCGATCTGCCGCGTGGAGCGAGTCTCGGTCCCCTTGAAGAGCATGTGTTCGAGGAGGTGGGTGATGCCCTCCGAGCCGCGGGGCTCGTCCTTCGATCCAGTCGTCACCCAGACGCCAAGTGAGACCGAGTCGATATGGTCTAGCCGTTCGGTGAGGACGCGCAGTCCGTTTGGGAGTACGGTCTTCTGGGCTTGCATACCGCGCCGGCGACCTTCCGGGGGCGCCGCCTCGTTGGGGCCTTTCGTCACGCCATTACCCAGGAGATTGTTCTCTCGCCTGCGTGGAGCTGTCCTCCGCAGGTCACGGATCAGCGCCGCTGGCGTCGGCCGCCGCCGCGGTCAGAACCGCCCCTCTCCCTGCGGGTATCGCGCCTGTCGCCGCCCTCGACCGGAGGCAAGTCCGTTCGGCCGAGGCGCACCTTGCCCTGGGGATCGATCTCGATGACCTTCACCTCCAGCTCCTGTCCCATCTTGAGGACATCCTCGACCCGGTCGATTCGCTCCCGGGCCACCTGGGAGATGTGCAGCAGTCCGTCCTTCCCGGGCAGCAGCTCGATGAAGGCGCCGAAGGGGACGATGCGGACCACCTTGCCGAGGAAGGTCTCTCCCGCCGTCACCTCACGAGTGATATCCCGGATGACCTGCAGCGCCCGCTCGCCGGAGGCCTGGTCGACGGCGGCGATGAAGACCCGGCCGTCCTGCTCGATATCCACCTTCACGCCGAAGTCGGCCTCCATCTTCTTGATCGTCTTCCCACCGGGACCGATGATGTCGCCGATCTTGTCCGGGGCTATCTCGATGGTGAATACTCGCGGCGCATGTGGCGCCAGCTCCGGCCGCGCTGCGCTGAGGGTGGCCTCCATCCTCTCGAGCACGAACTCTCTTCCTCGACGCGCCTGTGCGAAGGCATCCGTGATGGTCTCCAGCGAAAGGCCGGCCTGCTTGACATCCACCTGAAGGACGGTGACGCCCTGGCGTGTCCCGGCGACCTTGAAGTCCATATCTCCGCTGAAGTCCTCGACCCCCTGGATGTCGGTGAGGAGCTGCTGCCGCGAGCCGTCGCTCACCATGCCGACGGAGACTCCTGCGACAGCGCTGCTTATCGGCACTCCGGCGTCCATCAGGGCGAGGCTGGCGCCGCACACGCTGGCCATGGAACTCGACCCGTTGCTCTCCAGCACCTCCGACACCACGCGGACGGTGTAAGGGAAGACCTCCTCCTCCGGCAGCAGCGGAAGCAGCGCCTTCTCCGCCAGCGAGCCGTGCCCTATATCGCGCCGGCTGGCCCCTCGCATCGGGCGCACTTCACCAACGCTGTAGGGCGGGAAGTTGTAGTGGTGCATGAAGCGCTTCGACTCCACCACGCCAATGTCGTCTATCAACTGCTCGTCGCCCACGCCGCCCAGTGTCACCACGGACATGACCTGAGTCTGGCCGCGGGTAAAGAGGGCCGACCCGTGGGTCCGCGGCAGCAAACCGACCTCACATGAAATGTCTCGCACATCCTCCGGGCCGCGGCCGTCGGGGCGTCGCTGTTCGTCGAGCACCAGCCCTCGCAGCTCCCGATCCGTCTGCTGTTCCAGCGCCGCTCGGATCTCGCTGAGCCGCTCCGGGAACTCCTCGGCCAGCTCGCTGGAGAGTCGCTCCGTCATCTCCGCAATCGCATCCTCACGCGCCTTCTTGTCCGGGTTCTGCATGGCATCCCGGATGGCGCCGGAGGAGCGAGCGACCGCCGCTCCCACGTCTTCTCCCGCCACCACCGCATCGTACTCAACAAGCTTCGGCTTGCCCACAGCGGCCACCAGTGCCTCCTGCATATCTATCAGCTCCGGGGCATGGGGCAGGGCGAACCGTACGGCATCTATGAGGACCTCCTCGGAGAGCTGGTCGGCCAGCCCCTCCAGCATCACCACGCCGTCGGGCCCCAGCACGACCACCATGTCGAGGTCGCTCTGATCGCGCGCGGCGTAGCTTGGGTTGACCACGAACTCTTCCCCGATGCGGCCCACGCGCACCGCTCCTATCGGGCCATTGAACGGAATGGGAGAGACAGAAAGCGCCGCCGAGGCGCCCACCATCGCGGGCACATCGGGCGCGTTGTCCGGATCGGCCGACAG
>JAUVSA010000081.1 GCA_030597345.1 Bacillota bacterium | reverse complement strand
TCGGGAACCAGAGCAACGGCGGCGCGGGCAACAGATCCACGCCCGGATACTGCTGCTCACTCGGTTTGCGCGACTGGCTGAGCGTGGGTACATTGGTGATCCGATGAAGGTGCAGAAGACTGTGTTCTTGGTAGAGTATACCGCCGCGCCTGAGAATATGCTGATCTTCAACTATCCCTATTTCAGATGGAAGCATGGGCCCTTCTCAAAGGAATTGAAGGATGATTACGGGCTCCTATCCTCCGGCCCCGGGGGGTTGGGATACGTGGACGAAGCCGACCAGTTTGATCTTCAACCTAAGGCTATCGCGCTCGCTGATGCCTTCTGGCTTGACGTTGTGACAGATCAGCGAAACCAGGGAATCCGTGAGGTGCTGGAAGCCACGGTGGCTTCGTGTGCGAGCAGGCAGGGGCGGGATCTCCAGAGGGAGGTATATGAACTGAAGGTACATTCAGCAAAGAGCAGGTACAGCCCGCCCGAAGAGCGGACATTGATGACCGTCCGAGACACACCTTTATCACGCGAGTTCTTCCTGGTGCCGCCTGAGCCACAGCAAAGACTTGTTATACCCGAAGGCTGGGAAGAGACATTGTGGATTGAACTCGCCGAAGACAGCCAGGCGCGTGAGAGCCTGAAGCGCGCTAAGGCGGACATAGCTGCGGGGCGCGTCGAGGACGGCATATTCCCGGCAGACCTAGAAGATTAGCATGCGCTTCCGCGCGAAGCACGCCGCTACATGGACCCTCGCAGTCAAGAGCGACGAGTTCAAACGAAAGCGCAAAGAGATCGAAAAGCGCTGCAACACTATACTTACCGATCCGTACAGGGCCTATGGTGCGCATCCCTACCATGACGAATGGGAGGGCTACTGGGGGGCCAAGCTAGATGGTGCAAACCGCATCATGTATGAGATTGACGAGGAGGGCGGCGTGATCACCTTCGCTGCGATTGAGGACCCACACCACTAGGGCGCGCAACGGTACCCTGCCCTCCCCCTCGCCCCTCCCCCAAATTAGGACACTACCCCCCCGCGACGGCCGGGCGATGGCTCGACGAACATCCCGCAGGCCGTGGACCAGTCACCACGAACCGCTCAACGCTCCCCGTCTTTCTCCGTCCGCTTGGCGGCCCCGGCCGCCTTTCTTCGCTCCGTCAGCGTCCGGAGAAGGTTCGGCCTACCTGCCGCCCACAGCACCAGGGCCACCAGGTAGAGTGTCCCCATAACCGCGAGCGGGCCGAGCGCCAGCAATACCAGGGCCATCAAGAACAGATCAGCCACTAACAACCTCCGCGAACAACCTCCGCGAACAACCTCCGCGAATAACCTCCGCGCGGCGCCAGCTACCTTCTTCTGTCACTGACGAAACGCCACGCCACCGTCAAGTATAACAGAGCGGCCGGCACTCTCGCGTGAGCGCGTGCGGCCTTCTTGCCCCACGGCCGCAGAGGGCATCGGCTCGGCGCGGGAGGATGGTGGGCTCCCGGGGGTGAAGATAGGCGCTGAGGGAGAGAGTGGAAGCTAGCTCAGTTCACATCCGTATGTCACCGCGGAATGATGCCCATCGCTCAGCGGCTGGGTGGCCAGGCCAATGAGAAGTATACGCGGCCCGGCTTCGCTCCTGGATAGGTGCTCGGCATGGCCCCACACCTGATACTGCTCCATCCTCCCAGCCTGTTCGATTCGCGCGAGATCGGTGCCCGACACTCTCTCGCCTCCGCCACCGTGGCCACCTCGCCGCTCTTCGAGTACTACCCCCTCGGATTCCTGACCCTTATGGAGTACCTGGCGCGCCACAACTTCGAGGTCCGCATCATCAATGTCGCCGTCAAGGTGGCCAAGAGCCGCCGCTTCGACCCGCCGCGGATGATCCGCAAGCTGCGTCCGCTGGCCTTCGGAATTGACCTCCACTGGCTGGTCCACGCCGACGGCGCCCTCGAGCTCGCGCGCATCTGCAAGGAAGAACATCCCGACATTCCGGTCCTGCTGGGCGGCCTCACCGCCTCCTACTACCACCAGGAGCTCATTCAGTCTCCCCACGTGGACTACATCCTGCGGGGTGACTCCACCGAGCAGCCCGTCGTCGATCTGCTCCAGGCACTGGAGGCCGGCCGCGAGCCGACCGACGTCGCCAACCTCACCTGGAAGCGCGACCGCGAGGCGGTGGTCAATCCTCTCACCTACCAGCCCGAGCTGCTCGATATCAGGATCGACTACCGCCGCCTGATGAAGCACATGCTGCGGTACCGGGACCTGCGGGGCGGCCTGCTCACCGGCTATCAGTGGCCCGCCTATGCCTTCAACATGACACTGTTCTGCCGCGGCTGCCAGATGAACTGTCTCACCTGTGGCGGCTCGAACTGGGCCCTGGGCCGGGCGCGGCTTGGCGTCAGGGACCCCGAGCTGCTCGCCGAGGAGATCGTCGCCACTCAGCAGCTTAGCCCCCACGGAGTCGGCATTCCCGGTGACATCCGCCAGCACGAACCCGACCGATTGATCGAGGCACTGCGGCGTCGACAGCCCACCCGTCCTCTCAGCTTCGAGCTCTACGGCCCGCCCGGCGATGAGTTCCTCGACAAGCTGGCCAGCATCGGGCCTCCTCTCGACGTTCACCTGTCGCCGGAGAGCCACGATGAAGAGCTCCGCACCCGCTACGGCCGGTGCTACTCGAATGAACGCCTGGAGGCCGGCCTGGAGGGCATACTGAGCAGGGGAGGCAAGGCATTTCTGTTCTTCCTGATCGGCATTCCGGGCCAGACCCGCGTCTCCGTGATGGAGTCTGTCGCCTACGCCGAGAGGCTCCTCGAGAGATTCAATGAGCGCTATCCAGGAAAGCTGGACGCTAATATGTCGCCTCCCCTTCCCTTCATCGACCCAGGCAGCCTCGCCTTCGAGCACCCGGAGAAGTATGGATATCGGCTCTTCGCACGCACCCTCGCCGAACACCGCTCGCTCATGCGGCAGCCCGACCTCCGGGATGTGCTGAACTTCGAAACGGCCGCAATGTCTCGCGGTCAGATCATAGATGTCGCGATGGAGGCCATGGATAATATGATCGACCTGCGCGAGCGATGCGGGCTGCTGAAGGGCAAGTGGGTGAACAGGGAGCGAGAGCGAGTGCGGGAGGCCCGGAAGAGGAGCGCCGGATGAGCGAAGCATATGAGCGGGAGGCGGAGGACTTCCTCGCCGCACTGGCCGAGGAGTATTACCAGAACGGGGCCGGTCTGAAGGAGACGCTGGACCTCTCCCCGATCTACGAGCAGCACGCTGGCCTCTTCACCTGGGCGAGCGTCGATGTTCTTCTCGCTGCGCGAGCAACTCCGGCAGACCGTCACATTGCCCAGTTCGCAGCCTTCGAGCACCTCGACAGCTCTGCCCGCGCGCTCACCGAGGAGATCACCAACGCGGAGACCCAGGCCACCTTGCAGTGGGACGGGAAGACCATCCCATATCGGCTGGGATCCTCGCTCCTGGGAAGGGAGCCGGACCGCGCTCGGCGACAGCAGCTACATCAGCGACTGCTAGCCATTACTGAGCAGCACAACCCGCGGCGAGCGGATCGTCTCGCCTTGATGCACACCGAAGTAAAAGGGCTCGGCTTTGCCGGATACGAGCCCTTCTGCGACGAGCTTCTCGGCTTCGACCTGCCACAGCTCGCCCGTCAGATGCAGGAACTGCTCGCGAGCACCAGCACGCTGTGGGCGCCGGAGCTGCGCGCGGCTTTGGCAGAGGGCGAGATACGGCCCGACGAAGCTGACGTCTCCGACCTGCGCTACCTCCTGGGGGCCCCCCAGTTCGACCCTCTCTTCCCCAAGGAGAACCTGCTCCCCGCACTCGAGCGAACCCTGGCCGGTATTGGAATCTCGCTGGAATCCCAGTCGAACATCCACCTTGACACCGAGGAGCGTCCCCTCAAGTCTCCCCGCGCCTTCTGCGCCCCGGTGCGGGTGCCATCCGATGTCCGACTGGTCATCATGCCACGGGGAGGGCGGGAGGACTACGCCTCTCTGCTGCACGAGGCGGGCCACGCGGAGCACTTAGCACACACCGACGCCGCCGCGCCCTTCCCCTTCCGGTGTCTTGGGGACAACTCGGTGACTGAGGCGTACGCCTTCGTCTTCGACATACTCTTGCGCAGCCCAACCTGGCTCGAGCAGGTCGCGGGCATCGAACCCGACGACGCCTATCTGCGTTTTGCCCGCTTCTACCAGATCTACTATCTCAGGCGCTATGCCGCCAAGCTCGCCTACGAGCAGGAGCTGCACGCCTCCGATCACCTCGGCCCGGACCTCGCCGCCCGCTATTCCCAACTGCTCGGGGAGGCGATGGGCGTAGACGTCCCCGCCGCCAGCTACCTCTCCGATGTGGACGACGGCTTCTACTGCGCCGGCTACCTGCGCGCGTGGATCCTCGAAGTGCACCTCCGGAAGGAACTGGTCGCGCAGTTCGGAGATTGCTGGTTCGCGACGCCCGGCGCGGGGGACTTCCTCAAGGATCTCTGGCGCCTCGGCCAGGAACTCAACGCCGATGAGCTGGCACAGCGCCTGGGCTATCCCGGCCTCGACGTGAATCTCCTGATCGCCGACCTGCTCTCCCCGCCCGAGGCGTAGCGCGCCGCCGCTCGGCAGTCTACGCCGCCTGCTCGGCCGTCCCCTCTGCGCTCTCGCCGGCCGGCTCTTCCGCCGGCTCCGGCATCTCAACCACCCCTCCCTCCACCCCTCGCTCCGCGGGCGGCGGCTGCTGCTCATCCCGCAGCCGCATTCCGATCAGCGTGCTCACCCCGGCCTCCTCTATCGTCACCCCGTACAAGACGTCGGCCGCCTCCATCGTCCCTTTGTTGTGCGTGATCACGATGAACTGCGATTCCCGCGCGAACTCCCGCAGCACATCGCAGTACCGCCCAATGTTCGAGTCGTCCAGCGGGGCGTCCACCTCATCCAGAATCACGAATGGCGACGGCTTCACCTTCAGCAGTGAAAACAGAATCGCCGCCGCAGTGAGTGCCCTCTCCCCCCCCGACAACTGCAGCAGATCCCGCGTCTTCTTCCCCGGCACCGTCACCGTCACATCGATCCCGCATTCCAGCACGTTCTCTCGGTCCGTCAGCGTCAGCTCCGCGCTGCCTCCCCCGAACAGCCGCACGAAGAACCGCTGCAGCTCCTTCCGTACCCTCTCGAATCCGGCCAGGAAGCGCGCCGTCGCCTCCTTGTCGATCTCCGTGATCGCCTGCTGCAGATCCTCCCGCGCGCCGTCGAGGTCTGCCCGCTGCCCACTCAAGAACTCCAGCCGCTGCTTCACTCGCTCGTACTCTTCGATCGAGCCCAGATTCACCTCCCCCAGTCCCTCCACCCCGGCCTGCAGCTCCTTCACCCGCTGCTGCGCGGCCGTCCGGCTCTCGATCGGCCCCGCCTTCTGTTCCGCCTCCTCCAGGGTAATGCGGTACTCCTCCGCCAGCGTCCGCTCGCAGAACCCGATCTCGCTCTTGAGCTGGGTGACCCGAAGCTCCAGCCGGTGCCTCCGGTTCTGCGCCGCCTCTATCTCCGCCCTCGTCTCCGCCGCCGCCTCCCGATTTGTCGCCAGAGACTCCAGCCTTTGGCTCCTCTCCTCCTGGCTCCGCACCAGCTCCTCTTCCGCCCGCCGGTGCGCCTCCCGCAGCCGCTCGCACTCTCCTCCCAGCTCCCCCAAGCCCTGCTCGGCATCTCGCTGCACGGCCTCCGCTCGCTCCCTGAGAGAGCTCTTATCGGCAATCCCCGCCCCCAGCATCCGGAGGCTCTGTCGCACCTTCTCCACCCGCGCCTCCAGCGCGCGCAAGTCCCCCTCCACCTCCGTCAGTTGAACTCGCATCTCGGAGGTAGTTGCGGTCAGCTCCTCCCGCGCGTCCCGGCCCGCCGCCAGCGCCGACTCCGCCTCCGCCATCGCGGCCTCTGCCGCGCGCTTCCGTCCGTCCATCTCCTCCACTCGCGCGGCGGCTTCCCCGCGCTCCTGCTCGATCTCGCGGGCCTCCTCCTCCAGCGCGCTCTCCTCTGCCAGCAGCGCCTCCTCCCGCTCCCCCTCCAGGCGCGCCTTCTCCGCCATCACGTCCGCCCCCCGCTCCGCCTCCGCCAGCGCCGCTCCCGTTCGCTCCAGCTCACGCCGCCGCGCCTTCGCCGATTCCCGCGCCTTCTCCGCGCGGCCCCTCACCTGGCCCATCTCTCTGGTGATCCTCTCCAGCTCCCCCGCCAGCTCCTTCCCCTCCGCCTCCAGCTCCTTGATCTCACGGCCCCGACCCAGCAGCCCCGCCTGCGCCGGCCGGCTGCCCCCGGTCACCGCGCCCCACGGCCGCACCACATCCCCCTCCCGCGTCACGATTGCCCGCCACCCTCCTCCGCTCCGGGACACCTCCAGCGCCGCCTCGAGCGAGTCCATCACCAGCACCCGCCCCAGCAGCTGCTCCACAATCTCCTCCGCACCGCGCTCGCACTCGACCAGATCCGCCGCCACCCCCAGGCAGCCCCCGCGCCGCGCCAGCTCGGCCATCCCCTCCGGACGGGAGCCAACTCGCACCCTCGACTTAGGAAGGAACGTCGCCCGGCCGCTCTTCGTCTCCTTGAGAAACGCGATTGCGGCCGCCGCCTCTTTCTCCGTCGGCACCACCAGGTCTCCCATCGCGGGGCCCAGCGCCGCCTCGATCGCCGCCTCCAGCTCCTTCGACGCGCGAACCAGCTCCGCCACCGTTCGATACTCCCCGGCGAGCCGCCCCGACTCCGCCGCTGCCAGCACCGCGCGCGTCCCTGCCCTCAGTCCCTCCCGCGCCTTCTCCATCTCCTGCAGGGCGCGCTGCCGGGAGCTCACCGCCGACAGTCGCTCCCGCAGCTTCAGCTCCTCCTCCGCCAGCTCTCCCCCGGCCGCCTCCGCCGTCTCCTCCTCCAGTCGGAGCGCCGCCAGTTCCCCGGCCTCCCGCTCCCGCCGCGCCCGCATCTCGGACACCGCCCGCGCCGCCTCCTCCGCCCGCGCTGTCAGCTCCTCCCGCTCCGACCGCAGCGCCTCCCGCTGCTCCTTCAGCCTGGCGATCCGCGCCCGCGCCGCCCCCAACAGCGACTCACACTGCCCCAGCCGGTTGCGCGCGTCCGCCAGCTCTCTCAGTGTATCCAGGTGCCCCGACCGCTGCTCCTCCGCGGAATTGCCCGTGCGCCGCAGCGTCCCCGTATCCCCCCGCAGACGCTGCGCCCGCGCCTCGATCTCCGCCCGAAGCTCCCGCGCCCGCGCCTCCAGCGCCGGCCGCTCTCGCTCCGCCGCGGCCAGCTCCTCCTCCGCCGCGCGCTGCTGGGCTTCGAGCTGCTTCAGCTCTTCTTCCGCCTGCGCGCGCTGGGACTTCAGGTCCTCGATCCGCTGCTTCGTCAGATTCAGCCGCCCCTCGGCCCGATCCGCCTCGCTCGCCAGCTGCCCCACCAGCGTCCGCGTCTCCTCCAGCCTCCCCTCCAGCTCCTGCAGCCGCGCCCGCACCTCCACCTCTTCCCCTGCGAGCTGGTGCGAGCGCGTCTGCGCCGCCCCCATCTCCTGCTCCAGCTCCACCTCCCGGTCCCGCGCCCGCTCCAGGTTCTCCCTCAGCGCCCGCCGCTGGTGCACCATCAAGCTCAGCTTCAGATCGAACAGCTCCTTCGACAGCTCCTTGTATTGCCGCGCCGCCTCCGACTGCTGCGCCAGCGGCTCGACCTGGCTCTCCAGCTCGTGGAGGATGTCGTTCACCCGCAGCAGGTTCGCGCATACCCGATCCAGCTTCCGCCCCGCCTCGTTCTTCCGCTGCCGGTACCGCTGGATCCCGGCCGCCTGCTCGAATATCTCCCTCCGATCCTCCGACCGCACCGACAAGATGCGGTCGATCTCCGTCTGGCTGATCATGGAGTACGCGTGCTTGCCGATCCCCGTGTCGAGGAGAAGCTCGTGGATGTCCCGCAGCCTGCACGGCACGCGGTTGATGAAGTACTCCCCCTCCCCCGTCCGAAACACCCGTCGCGTGATCGTGATCTCCGCGAAATCCAGGGGAAGCGCGCCGTCGCCGTTGTCGAGGGTAAGTGAGACCTCCCCCACCCCCGCCCGCCGGCGGCTCTCGCTCCCCGCGAATATCACATCATGCGCTCGCGCAGAGCGCAGCGACTTCATGCTCTGCTCGCCCAGACACCACAAGATCGCGTCCGCGAGGTTGCTCTTCCCGCTCCCGTTCGGCCCCACAATGCCGGTCACCCCAGGGCCGAACTCCAACGTGGTGGGGTCAGCAAAGGTCTTGAAGCTGTTCAGCTCCAGGCGCTTGAGGTACACTGCGATTCCCTTTCTGCTATCGTGCTGCTACTCGTGCTGTGTCGTCGTCTTGTAGGGCGGGCATGCCCATGCCCGCCGGCCGTTGCCGTTTGGTGTTTCGGGACTTCAGTCCCGGAACGATCCAACTGAGCCGGAGTGCGACATGCTAGACGAACTCAGACAAACCGTCTGCGACGCCAACCTCCGCCTCCTC
>JAUVSA010000010.1 GCA_030597345.1 Bacillota bacterium | reverse complement strand
TTGCCGCAGGGATGATGAGCGACCCGACGCCTACGCCGGCGGTGATGATCCCGAACACCGGCCCAAGCCGTTTGGGGAAATGTCGAGACGCGTCTACCAGCACCAGGGCGAAGATGCCCGACATGAACAGGCCTGCGAGACCTGCAGCGATCAGGCAACCGGTTGAATCTCTCGCATAGGCGACCGCGAGCGAGCCGAGGGCGCTGCCGAGGGCGAGCACGAAGAGCAGCGGCGGGGGGCGGAATCTCACCGAGAGGGGGCCGACAATCAGGCGGCCGACGATCATGAACGCCCAGAAGACCGAGACGGAGAGACCGGCGACGTCGCGCGGGGTGCGCAGCACGGTCTCCATCCGGGGGCCCACCCAGGCCGATACTCCCAGCTCGGCGCCGACGTAGAACGCGATCACGGCGAGCAGCAGCCAGACAAGCGGGGACTTGAGCAGCTTGAGCGCGGCCAGGGGCGAGAAGGGTTCACCGGTGGCTGTCGGCATTCGCTGCGGGAGCAGCACGAGAAGCAGAACCACCAGCAGGGCCGCATTGGCGTAGAAGACCAGCTGCCATGGGAGGTCGGAGCGCAGCAGGAGACTGACACCCAGGGGAGAGAGCACGGCGCCGATGGCGAAGAAGGCGTGGGTTACGTTGAGCGCGAGGGCCGGAGCCGGCTGGTTGTCATCGGCGATGAGGACGTTGGTGAGAATCTCGATGCCGCCCCCGCCGTATCCCAGCAGAGCCATGACGGCGAGCGCGAGGGGGAAGCTGCGAGGTCCACCAATCGTCACGATCAGTCCGAACAGCCCGCACCCGAGGGCCATCATGCCGATGGTGCCGAGCAGGATAGGGCGCCGGCCTATCACCTCCGACAGGTAGCCGTTCAGCAGAACCGATGGTATCAAGCCGACCGCGTAGAGCGTGAAGAGCAGCCCGAGCCGGCCCACAGGAACGCCGAACGTCTCCGCCATCGAGGTGAGACAGGGGCCGAAGGCGAAGACGACTGCGCCGTAGCACAGGAACACGGCGGCCAGGCTGTAGGTCAGGCGAGAGAATCTCATAGGGCGCGGCCGTAGTGTACCAGAAATCGTGTGCGAGCGCACTCGAAGGTGAGCCGAGCTGCGCCCGCCCACCGTTGTCGGCATGTGCCCTGGAGCAGGTAGGAGCGGGTAGCTGAGTGATTCGGATCACCGAGGCCGCGCCGGTCCCACCCCTGCTTGGCAGGGTTGAGGTACGGGCACGGATATGGGCTCAAGCCAAGCTTTGGCGGTGACAATCGAGGAGGAATCTGCTCGATTGACAGCAGAGAAGGTCCTCTGCTATATTAGCTTTCGCCTGCTTCACCCGCGCCGACGGGGAAGCGAATTCTTGGGCGAGGAGGAGCTACCTTGAGACGATGGTGCTTACTACTGGCCGCGAGCCTGCTGCTAGGGGTCGCGGTGAGCAGTGGGTGGGCCGGCGACATCGTAACCGTCCCCACTGCGAACCAGCTCAAAGCTGGCGAGGTCGATTTGGCGGTCTACTACATCAGTGTGGACGACGGGAGTCTGATCCCGCCGCTGCGACCTCTGGACATTGACTACGTGCGCGTGCAGACTCTCTACGTCGGGGTGACAGACCGAGTGGAGATAGACGCCCACCGCTACGACGTGGAGATGCTCGGCGTGGCGACCATCTGGAACGCTACGGTCCTCCTTCAGGAGGAGAGCCTGGAACGGCCGATCATCGTGATCGGGGGCCGCGACCTTTCGCGCGTGTACGGAACGGCCTCTTACTTCGTCTCGGCGGCGAAGACTCTCAATCCGCCGCTGGCCGGGCCGCCAACAGAGCCCATCGTGCGCCTGCACGTGAGCCTGGGAACAGAGGACAACACGCTCTTCGGTGAGGAGCGACACGAGGGTCTCTTCGGCGGCGTCCAGGTCTTGTTGCGCCCCAGCTCTCCGGCGGTGGGGCTGGTCGCCCTTTACGATGGACAGGATGTCATCACGGGTCTGACAGTCGTGCCCGAGCCGGGATGGCCTACTCTCAAAGCCGGTACCTTCGGCGGCCACCTCTGGGTCGGCGTCAGCCACACGTTCAACGTGCAGTAGCGCCCAGCAGCGTAGTTGCTGCCGGTGACTCGGTGGCTGCGTGACGGCAAAGGAATCGACCCCGCCTTCCGGGCGGGGTCGATGTCTTCTTGCGGCCTTGGCGGCGCTTCACCTCGCCAGCAGCAGCCTAAACCCGACTGCGACAAACATCATGCCGAGCAGCAGGCTCATCGCCCGCAGGTTGCCTGTGGGCATGATGCGGGCTGCAACCGCGACCATGAACAGCGCGAACATCATCCGCAGCGTCGCCTGTGGCAGGCGCTGCGCCAACTCCGCACCGAACCGCGCGGCCGGGATCGCTCCCAGACAAAGCGCCAGCGCCACCGTCCACTGGACATTGCCTTCCCTGAAATAGCGAGAGGCGCCCATCAGCGCGGTGGGGACCATTACCGCCAGCGAGGTGCCCTGGGCCATATGCTGGGGAAAGCCCGCGATGAGCACCAGTGCCGGTACCATGATGATCCCGCCGCCAACTCCGAAAAGGCTGCTGAACATACCCACGACCACGCCGAGGATGCCGAACTTCGTGTACAGCGCAACGCTTCCCTTCACCACAGGCCTCCTTGATCTGCCGCCTATCCGGGGTCCCAGTCTTCCTGTTCGGCCAGAGCCAAACCCAGCGGCCTCCCCGTCGGCGGGGAGTATAGCAATGCCGCGCGCGGTGTGTCAACGAACGGAAGGTGTGCCTCCCGCTCCTGGCCCGAACAGAGGCAATCGGAGGGGAGAAGGAACTGAAGCCCACTGGTAGAAACAGGTCCCCACGAGCGCGGTGATGTCTTCGCGTTCGACATCGCCAAAGACGGGAGGGAGCGAACATGGGAAAGGTGATCTCCATCCTCATCGGTCTGATCTTGATGGCCCTGGGTATCTGGGCTATCGCCGCAAGTGAGAGCTGGAGGGGCGCAGTCCTGACGTTCGTGCAGGGCGGTCTCGTCATCATGGCAATTGTCGTAGGCCTGGGGATCTTCGTCTTCGGGCTCAGCGAGCTGCGCGCCGGTGCCGAAGAGCCGCCCATCATAGAGACGCCTCCGGCCTCCGGCGGCGAGGGCGAAGAGCCGCCCTCGGGGCCGAAGGAATCGAGCTGAGCCGGGCGGCGAGGCTGCAGTCTCCATAAAGTTGAGCGGCGAGCGGGTACCATCTCCGCTCGCCGCGCGGCAACTACCTCTAGTTGTGTCGCGGATCCCGCGCTAGCTCGCCAGGGCTTTCTTCGCCGTGGCTACCACTTCCTGAAAGGTCGATGGGTCGCGCACCGCCAGCTCCGCCAGACTCCGCCGATCCAACCCGATTCCCGCGGCCTTCATGGCATGGACGAAGCGGCTGTAAGTCATTCCCTGCTCTCGCGCGGCCGCGTTGATGCGGGCGATCCAGAGCCGACGGAAGTCTCGCTTCCTTCTGCGGCGGTCGCGGTAGGCGTAGCGCTTGGCACGCATGAGCGTGTCTTTGGCGGAGCGAAAGAGACGACTCCTGCCGCCGACAAAGCCCCGCGCCTCTCGCAGCACGGCCTTGTGGCGCCGATGCGCGGTCTTTCCTCTTTTCACACGTGTCATTGTCGACGCTCCTGCCCGATCACACGCTCGGCGGAACCAGTCGGTCCATCCGTTTGCGATCGCTCGCGGACACTAAGCCAGGCACGCGCAATCGCCGCAGTCGCCGAGCGGGCTTTCGCGTCAAGAGATGGCTCTTGTAGGCGTGCCGGATACGGAGCTTTCCCGTTCCCGTCCGCTTAACCCGCTTCGCCGCCGTCTTCTGCGTCTTGAGCTTGGGTCGGTCGCTCTTCGACCGGCTGGGGCTCTTTCGCCGGCTCCGGTTTGACTTGCTCTTTGACATCCGTGGGCGCTTCTTCCTTCGTTACTTCTTGCTTCGTTGCTTCTTGCTTGGTTGCTTCTTGCTTCGTTGCTTCTTGCTTGGTCGCTTGTTGCTTGGCCGCCTCTTGCTTCGTCCGTAGGGCGACTCTCGTGGCGGGCTTCGGCGCCACCATCATGCTCATCATCCGCCCTTCCTGGCGCGGGAAACCCTCTACCTGGGCGATGTCGGCCAGCTCGCTGGCGACGCGCTGCATCAAGTTCCGCCCCAGTTCGGGCTTGCTCATCTCCCGCCCCCGGAATCGGACGCTGACCCGTACCTTGTTGCCCTCCCCGAGCAGCTCCCGCAACTTCCGGAGCTTGATCCCCAGGTCGTGAGGTCCGATCTGCGGCTTCATCCGCATCAGGCGGACCTCGGTCGCTTTGCTCTTCTTGCGCGCTTCCCGCTCCCGCTTGGCCTGCTGGTACTTGTGCTTCCCATAGTCCATGATGCGGCAGACGGGCGGCTGCGCACTGGGCGCCACCTCGATCAGGTCGAGCTCACGCTCCTCTGCAAGCCGCAGAGCATCGCTCGCAGACATGATCCCCAACTGCGCCCCCTTGTCGTCGATGAGGCGCACTTCTCGAGCACGAATGCGCTCGTTAATCCGAACCTGTCGCTCTATCTCGCGATCACCTCCGCGGCCGCTAACAAACCGACGCGCCCGCCAGGTCGAGGCGCCGACCAGGGACGCGCCTGGAGGCTGGAGTATAGCAGAGAGGCCGGCCCCTGTCAACGCTGTGGGCAGCAGGCAGGTAGCAGGTCACGAACACCGGCCCGCTGCTGCTCGTGCCAAAGGAGGGGTTTGAGGGCCGCTGCCGATTGCTCGCTCAGAACGATGGCTGCAATCCACAACGCCGGGTAGAGACAGGCTTCAGCCTGTCCGATCCCAACGCAGGCTAAAGCCTGCGGTACCGAGTTCCACCCATCAGTCGGTCGCGCGGCCGCCCTCTAGTCGCTGGCGCGGCCGCCCTCTGCCCTCTCCGGCCGCTGATAGTCAGCCCGGTGGCTCGGCGCCAGCGTCTCCAGCCGGCCGGTTTCCATATAAGCAATCCGCTCTGCGATGTTGACCGTATGGTCCGCAATCCGCTCCAGATACCGCGCCACCAGCAGCAGCGCGATCGCCTGTGGCACCACCTCGGGCCGCTTTTGCATGATCCCCTCTAACTCGTCGAGGAGGCCGTACCACAGCCTGTCCACCGCATCGTCGCACTCTATCACATGGGTGACGAGATCCAGGTTCCGGTTCACCAGCGCCTGGAGCGCCTGACGGAGCATCTGGCGGACGATGTCCGCCATCCGCGGTATATCGACAAGTGGCTTGAAATACTCGGTGTCGGCCAGCCTTATGGCGGTCCTGGCGATGTCTACGGAGTAGTCCCCGATGCGCTCAACGTCGGAGATCACCTTCATTATGGTGCCAATCGTCCGGAGATCCCGGGCCATCGGCTGCTGCAGGGCCAGCAGTCGCATACACTGCTTCTCGATCGCCAGGTCCATGTCATCCGCGGTGTCGTCCGCGGCGATGACCTCCCGCGCCAGCTTGACATCCTGCTCGGCCAGCGCGCGAATGGCATTCTCCAGCATGGACTCGACGAAGGTGCCCATCTCCACCAGCCGTAGCTGCAACTCCTGCATCTGCTCATCGAACGCCTGACGTGTGCGCCGCATCTCTCACCCTCTATGGGCCGACGGAGGCGGATGCCGGCCCGCCGCCAGCGGACCTAGACATGTTCGCGATCAAGAATGAAGGGAGGCAAGTCCCTCCCGTAGGGCACAAGCTTGCTTGTGCCATGTTCTCTGGCAGGAGCAAGCTCCTGCCCTACGGAGTCTAGCCTGCCCTACGGAGTCTAGCCTTTTACGATATTCAGGGCGACGATGTTTGGACTCTACCCGAAGCGGCCGCGCACATAGTCGTCTGTGCGCTGGTCCTTTGGATTCTCGAAGATCTGCTCGGTTGGCCCGTATTCGACCAACTCCCCGAGCAAGAAGAAGCCGGCATAGTGCGATACTCGAGAGGCCTGGTACATGTTGTGTGTCACGATGACAATAGTGTACCGCGTCATCAGCTCTATCATCAACTCCTCAATCCGAAATGTCGCCGTCGGATCGAGCGCGCTGCAGGGCTCGTCCCTCAGCAGCACTTCGGGCTCCACTGCCAGGACCCGCGCAATGGAGAGCCGCTGCTGTTGCCCGCCGGAGAGGTCCAGAGCCGACTTGCGGAGCGTGTCCTTCACCTCCTCCCAAAGCGCGGCTGCCCGCAGGCTCTTCTCCACGATCTCATCCAACTGCGACCGACTGCAGCGCCCATGTAGGCGCGGCCCATAGGCCACATTATCGTAGATCGACATCGGAAACGGATTTGGGGTCTGGAACACCATCCCCACCCGCTTGCGCAGCACTGCTACATCCGTCGCCTCGTGGTAGATATCCCTGCCGTCGAGCAGAACCTCGCCCACCACGCGGGCCCCGGATATCAGATCGTTCATTCGGTTGAGGCAGCGCAGGAACGACGTCTTGCTGCAGCCAGAGGGACCTATCAGCGCTGTGATCCGCCGCGCCGCAATCGTCACACTCACGTCCCGCAGCGCCTGAAACTCCCCGTAGAAGAGGCCCAGGCCGCTCGTCTCGATCTTGACCTCTCCCTCGGGCCTCACGATGAGGTCGGAATCCATCCCGGACATTCCCATCACCATCTCCGAGCACCGCGCAGACGGGCGCGGGTTATCACAGCGACGAGGTTAATGGTCAGAACCAGCCCAACCAGGACCGACGCGGTCGCCCACTTAGCGTCTTCAGTTATCCCGTGAGCCTCGGTCGCCATGTAGTACAGCTTGAAGGGCAGCGCCTCTATCGGATCCAGGACCGACGACGGGAACGGCTTGGTGAGAGCAATGAAGGCGGCGGTGAAGAGTATGGGCGCGGTCTCCCCTGCGGCCCTCCCCATCGAGAGAATGAGACCGGTTATTATCCCCGGGAGCGCATTGGGCAGCACTATCCGGCGCACGGTCTGCCAGCGGGTCGCCCCCAGCGCGAAGGAGGCCGCCCGCAGCCGCTCCGGCACCTGCCGCAGCGCCTCCTCGGAGGCAGTTATCACCAGCGGCAGCGCCAACAGCGCCAGCGTGCACGCCCCGGCCAGCAAACAGCGCCCGAAGCCGAGCAGGGTGACGAAGAGCGCCAGGCCAAACAGCCCGTACACAACAGAGGGCACCCCGGCCAGGTTCACGATCGCCAGTCGGATCAGGCGCACCAGCGGACCGCGCGGGGCGTACTCGCGCAGATAGACTGCCGCCGCGATCCCCAACGGGGCGGCGATTACGGCGGTCAGCGCGACCAGGGTCACGGTGCCGACGATCGACGGCAGCAGCCCATCCTCGGCGGAGGAGAGCAGCTCCCAGGATATCGCCCGGCCGCCGCGCACGAACATCACTCCCAGAATGGCCGCCACCGGCAGCAGCACGAGCGCCGCCGCCGCCCACAGCGCGGCAAAGGCCGCGGCTTGGGTCGCTCTCGGTCCCAGCCTCTGCGGTCGATGCATCGACTGCGTTCCCTTCATCGGGTGGTCCTGCCGCTGCGCCTGACCACCACGTCTGCGATGGTGTTGGCGGCGAAGGTGATGATGAACAGCAGCAGCCCGATGGCGAAGAGGGCGTGGTAGTGCGGGGTATTGTAGGCGGTCTCTCCCATCTCTGCGGCAATGGTTGCCGTCATCGTCCGGACCGGCCGCAGGAATCCCGGCAGCCCCAGTGGGATCACCGCGGCATTGCCCGTCACCATGAGCACGGTCATCGTCTCCCCGATCGCACGCCCCATCCCCAATAGCACTGCGGCGATGATCCCCGACCGCCCTGCCGGGAGGACCACCCGCCAGATCGTCTGCCACTGGGTCGCTCCCAGTGCGAGCGAGTTCTGCCGCAACGTCATGGGAACTGCCCGAATCGCATCCTCGGACAGCGATACGATCATCGGCATCGCCATGAAGGCAAGCATCAGCGAGCCAAGCCCCGCAAACAATGGCACGTCGAGATCCAACAGCTCCGCCAGCCACGGCCCCACCAGCAGCAACCCGAGGAATCCGAACACCACCGAGGGGATCGTGGCCAGCACCTCCACAGCCGGCTTCAGCGTCTCTCGCATCCACCGGGGGGCAACTTCTGAGATGAAGGCCGCGCAGGCGACGCCCAGGGGAACGGAGATCAGCAATGCGCCGATGGTCACATAGAGCGAGCCGAGGAGGAGAGGCAGCAGGCCGAGCTTCGGCGGCTCGGCCGTGGGCAACCAGGTCCTGCCCGTCGCCAGATCCCTGACCGTTGTCTCGCGGAAGACCGGCAGCGCGTCCCGCAGCAGGAAGGCAAAGATGGCGAGGACGAAGACGATGGCCATTGCCCCCGCCGCCTGGATCGCCCGCTCGATCAGCCACTCCCGAACTCGCCGCGCACCTGTGTTCACGGCGGCGCCACCTCCAGAACGAGCACTTCCCCCCTTGGACTCCCTACTTCACGGGCACGAACCCCAACTCCTCCACGATCGCCTGCCCTTCCGGCCCCTCGATCCAGTCCAGGTATGCCTTCGTGGCTCCGCGTGGCTCCCCATTGGTGTAGCAGTATAGCGCGCGCGAGACTGAGTAGTCCCCCGATGCCACATTTTCGACCGTCGGAGCAACTGCTTCGCCGCCATCCAACGGGATCACCGGGAGCACCTTTACGCTCTCATCGAGGTACCCGAGGCCCACGTACCCGATTCCGCTCTTCGTCCTCGCAACCAGCGCCAGCACCGCTTGATTGGAGGCCTGCTTCAGCACTGCGGCCGCATAGTCTCGGGTCTTGTCTTGGCCGCCCATTGTCACGACCAGCTCCTTGAAGGCCTCGTAGGTCCCCGAGGCCGAGTCTCTGCTAATCACCTGGGTGTCTCCCATGCGTGTCGCGCCCAGGTCCGCCCAGCTCGTCACCCGGCCCGAGAAGATGTCGGAAAGCTGCTCGACAGAGATCTCATGGAGTGGATTCGACGGGTGCACGATCACCGCAATGCCATCATAGGCCACCACGTGCTCAACCAGCGTCACCCCGGCCTCGCGCGCCTGCGCGATCTCCTTCTGCTTGATGTCCCGCGAGGAATTGGCAATCTCGGCCGTTCCCGCGATGAGGGCCCTGATGCCAGTGCCGGAGCCGCCGCCGGATACGGATATGTCAACCTCCGGCTGCTTCCTGTTGAACGCCTTCTGCCACCTCCCGGCCAGCGGCAGCATTGTCGTCGATCCGATCTGCGCGACGGCCTCTCTGTCACCACTCTCGGAGCTGGTGCTCTCCGGCCGGCCGCATCCCCCTGTCAGTGCGGCCAACGGCAGCGCGAGTGCAAGCAGAGCAGCCATGACCCTCACTCTGACCACTATCATCTCCTTTCTCGTGCCTCTCTGTCTCTGTTCGACAGGCCGGCCGCTTCTCCCCGTACCACAGGCTCTAGCCCGTCCACCCTACCTCGGCCCCCATGCACAGGCTGAAGCCTGCGCTACCCGCCCCGCCCACCCGCAGCCCGTGTGAGCGCATCGCGCGTGTCGCACAAGGACCGCCGTCGCCCGGCGACGAATTCACGGCACAACTGCAAGCGGCTAGGCCCTTCGGGCCGCCATGGCGGCCTCGGCTCTGCCGAGGTCCCTAGGCCCGCGGCCGCGGGCCGGGATGGCGGCCGCCAGAGGCGGACCTAGCCACTTAGCCACGAAGAGGCATAATAGGAGGCATAAGGTGGAACTCTTCGAAGCCATCTCGAAGCGGGCCTCGGTCCGCAAGCTCAAGCCTGTGGAGGTCCCTGAGGGCGATCTCGAGCGGATTCTCGACGCCGGCCGTCGCGCCCCCTCCGGCCGGAATACTCAGCCGGTAGACTTCATCGTTATCCGCGATCCCGAGACCATTCAGGGGCTCGCCAAGGCGCAGTCCTGCATAGCCGACGTCTCGCTCGTTATCGCGCTTGTGGCCGACCCAGAGAAGTCCGAGTTCTGGCTCGAAGACATCGCCGCGGCCACCGAGAACATGCTCCTCGCGATGACGGCCCTGGGGTACGGCAGCGTGTGGATCGAGGGGACGCTCCTTCGCGCGGAATCCGACCACAAGAAGCTGCTCGGCGTTCCCGAGAACCTGCGCCTTATGGTGGCGCTGCCGGTGGGCGCTCCGGTCGAGTCACCACAGCAGGCTGAGAAGCGGCCTCTCCGGGACGTGGTGCACTGGGAGCGGTACGGCAACCGTCGGTAGGGCGGGCCGGCGGCCTGCCACCGGCGCGTAGGGCAGGAGACACGCTCCTGCCCTACGGAACTGCTGAGGCCCGCACCCGGCGAGGAGGGCAAAGCTTACTCTATCATCTCCTCTTGCTCTTCCTCCTCCTGCCGGATGTTTATCTTCCCCTCGTCCGCCAGCGCCCGCACTGCCATCACGACCTTCTCCTGCGCGGCATATACGTCGCGCTTGCGCACCGGCCCGAGCGATTCCAGATCCTCCTTCAGCCCCGCCGCCGCGTTCTCCGACAGGTTCTCGAAGATGACGTTCTTGATCGCGTCCGAGGCGCCCTTCAGCGCCATCGCCAAGTCCGACGGCTCCACCTCGCGCAGAGCTAGCTGCAGCGCTGCCTTGTCCAGGCGCGGCAGGTCGTCGAAGATGAACATGGATTGGCGCACCTGCTCCCCCAGCTCCGGGTCGCGCTCGGCAAGAGCTTCCAGCACCGCGTTCTCAACACTCAGGTCCGCGTTATTGAGGATCTCCGTCAGCAGCCTCGGACCCGCTGTTGCCTCCGCCTCGTCCTGCCCCGCTGCCATCGCCTCGGTCCGCCAGGCCGCCACCTTGCGGCCCAGCGCCGATTCCATCTGCCGGACCGCCTCCCGCAGGGGCTCTTTCCCCTTCACGAGATTCATCACGACATCTATCCGCTTATCCTCATCGAGGCCCGACACGATCTCCCCGGCCTTCCGCCTCGGCAGATGCCGGAGCACTACCGCGATCGCCAGTGGCTGCTCCTCGTCCAGCATCCGGATCAGGTGGCTCGTCTCTACCTGCGCCAGCGAGCCGAACGGCCTCGCTGAGCGCCGCGGCCTCACCCACGGTATGATCTCGGCCGCCTTCTCCGCCCCCAGCGCCCGTCGCAGCAGCTCCTCCGCCGCGGCCAGCCCTCCAGTGCTCGCCCCCTCTGCCGCGGTCCGCTCGAACTCCCGTCCCACGGACCGCCGTGTCTCCTCGTCCACACCCTCAAGGCGCGCCACCTCGCCCGCCAGCCTCTCGATCTGCGCCTCCTCCAGGCCGCTCTTCTCTACCACCTGGGCCGCCGCCTCGGGGCCCAACATCAGCGTCAGCACGGCGGCCTTTCGGAGGCCGCTCAGCTCTCCGGTCGTGCCTTCAGCCATCTCATTCGCTCGATTCTTCGTCTCC
Source organism: Bacillota bacterium (assembly GCA_030597345.1). Lineage (GTDB taxonomy): Bacteria > Armatimonadota > Hebobacteria > Hebobacterales > Hebobacteraceae > JAUVSA01. The sequence continues at coordinate 9,004 of JAUVSA010000010.1, read as the reverse complement.
GCTTTCTCGCTCCGGTCCCTGCGAGACAAGCTCCGTTATCCGCAGACCGAACCTGTCGTCCACCACCACCACCTCGCCGCGGGCGATGAGCTTGTCTTTCACCATCAGGTCCGCCGGGTCTCCCAGCATCTTGTTCAATTGCACGACCGAGCCCGGTCTCAACTCCAGCACTTCCCGAATGGACAACTGCGCGTGGCCGAGCTCCGCCGACGCCTCCACCTGGATGTTGCCGAGCAACTCGATGGAACGGGGATCGAACTCCGTCGGGCCCTCACGGACGGACGTTGTCTCTGCTTCAGCCGCCTCTCCGGCCCGACTCGCCCCTTCCGCCTCCGGCACCGCCGCGGGCTCACCCACCTCGGGCTCGACCGCTGGCTCCGCGGCGGGCTGTTGTTCAGCCACCTCAGCGCCCCTCGGCTCCCGTTCTTCGACTGCTGACTGCTGGGCCTCGGCCTGCAGCTGTTCCGTTCTCTCTTGTGTCGCGGTATCTGTCATTCTGTCCTCCTCCAGTGGCTAGGCCCTTGGGGCCGCGATGGCGGCCTCGGCTCCGCCGAGGCTTAGCCATCCAGGCCGCCGACGATCTCCACTGCCAGCTTGCCGGCAGAAGCCACCGGACGGCACCGGAACCTCGGGGCTTCGCCGATCAGCATGTCCAGATCCTCGTGCGGCCGCTTATCCAGACACACGACATCGCCCTCCGCCAGAGAAGCCAGCTCGGACGCCGAAACGGCTGCGGTGCCGATCCGAACCACGCAGTTCAGCGGAACGGGGCCGAGGGCATCCACCAGCCCACGCCGCACGGAAGCTGCGTCCACCTCCCGGCCGTCGGCTTCTCCGCCGTCCGAAGATTGCGTCCCCACCCGGCCCAGTTTCAGAGAGAGCACCGGCAGGCAGATGCTCGCCATCCCCGTCATTCCCTCCACCGTCACCTCGAAAGAAGCCACTGCCACCGCGTCTGTCTGCTTCGCGATGTCCGCCGCCTCTGCACTGTCGATGATCTCGATCAGCTCCGGCTCCAGGTGGATCAACTCCTGCCAGGCCGTCCCCAGCTCCCCCAGCAGCCGCGACACCGTCCCCTCAAGCAGCGCCTTCTCCATTTCCGTCAGCGGCCGGGGCGTCATGACGATCTCTCCCGTCCCTCCCAACATGCGATCTATAATCGAGAAGCAAATCCCCGGGTTGATCTCGAGTATGCCGCGGCCTTGCAGCGAACTCGGGCTGAACAACCCGACCACCGTCGGATCCGGCACGGAGCGAACGAACTGCTCGTAGCTGAGCTGATCGAGCGAAAGCAGCGACACTTCGAAGGGCGTGCGAAGATAGGCGGAGATGCTGGCGGCCGCGGCGCGAGCGAAGGCCTCATAGGCGCTCGCCAGGGCCTGGACGACCGCGGCAGAGAGTGTCTCGCGGCGCTCGAAGTCGTGTACCCTCGCCTCGTGGACGCGGCCGGCGCCCGCCCGCCCCCGGGCGCCTCGGTGCTCTTTGCTTTCGGCCGCTGCCAGAGAGGCCAGCAGACTGGCCAGCTCTTCCTGGGTGACGGCTCCTTCCGCCTCCATCCCATCTTGCCTCAAGCGTCGGATGCCTCTTGTTTTTCTGTATCGCGTGGGGGACTCGTCGCGGTCTTCTCCCCCGTCTCCATGAGGGCGACGTTGATCTCCATCTTGCCAAAGTCAGTATAGAGCGGAATGACCAGTGCAGGAGTGGAGGTGGCGATCTCCACTTCGGTTCCCCTCACCAGGGTCGGCGGGGTGATTTGGCATTCGTAGCCGGCCTCCGAGAGGAGCGTAGTGGCGTGCCCGCTGATCATGTTCCCGAGCTCACCAATGGCGCTGCTCGCCATCTCGTCGAAGGCCATCGCCGGCATGCTGGACATGGCGGCCGCTATCTTCGTCGCCGTCACCAGGGACATGCCGTAGATAGCCTGTCCCTCCACTGCCCCGGTTACGCCGATCACTATGGAGACCTGTTGGGTGGTAAAGGCGGCGCTGCGAACGGCGAGCTGCCCGGACTCCGGTCTGGCACTGATGACCGACTCCAGCACCTTGAGGCCTGCTGTGACAAATGGATTGATGAACTCCGCCTTCATCGCCTCTGCCGGCCTCCCGGACCTGCTCTATCCACTGGCATTCTTGAGTACCTCCACCACCTTCTCGGCATTGAACGGCTTCAGGATGTAGTCTTTCGCGCCAGCGTTCATCGCCTCCATCACGCTGCGCTCCTGCCCCAGAGCGGTGCACATCACGACCTTCGCTGCAGGGTCGAGCTTCACGATCTCCTTGAGAGCAGTCAGCCCGTCCATCTCGGGCATCGTGATGTCCATCATCACCAAGTCCGGCTTCAGCTCCTGATAGAGATCCACCGCGACTCGCCCGGTCTCCGCTTCGCCGGCGATGTCGAACCCCGCCTCCGTGAGCAGCTTCTTCAGCATGGCTCGCATGAACATCGCATCATCGACCACAAGTATCTTAGGCATTTGTCATCACCCCCACTCGCTGGGAGGCCGGTTTCCGGTAGAAGAAAACACTGAGGTGCTCAAACCCGATCGCCTCCGCTCCGAAGATTCGCTCCGTGCCCCCGATGAACAGCACACCCCCAGAGGTCAAGCTCTCGAAGAATTCCCGGTAGAGCCGATCTTTCGCCTCATCGGTGAAGTAGATCACCACGTTCCGGCAGAGTATCAGGTGAAAGCCTCTGGCGAAATCGTCGCGCAGCAGATCGTGATGCCGGAAGGACACCAACTGCCGGATCTCCGGCCGCGCGCGATAGCGTCCCTCCTCCGCCAGGAAGAAGCGCCGCCGCCTCGTCGGCGAGACGTTCTTCATGTCGATTTGCGAGAACAATCCCTCTCGCGCCCGGGCCAGCATCTCTTGATCGATGTCGGTACCCAGAATGGAGATCCGGTCCTTGCCCAGCGACATCTCCAGCGCCAGCATCGCGACCGAATAGGCCTCCGCACCGTACGAACACCCGGCACTCCACACCCTGAGCCGTCGCGTGCCCGAGAGCAGTGGCGGGAGAATGGCCTTCTGGGGCTCGTCGAACTTGTCCGGATTGCGAAGCAGCTCCGAGACGTTGATCGTCATCCGCCTGCGGAACTGCTCCAGCGCTTCCGGATCCGCCTCCAGCCTAGCGTAGAACTCCCGCAGGCTGTCGGCCCCGTACTGGCGTGCGAGCGACCGCAGTCTCCTCTCCATCTGCTTCCGCTTGTAGCAGCCGAGGTCGACTCCGGTCTTCTCCGCAATGCGCTTCACGAAGATCCGATAGTCCAGGTCCTGATCAGAGGCCAGCGTCGTTCTCATGGCGCCACCCGTCTCCTTCCCGCGGGGCGGCGGAGGCCCTGACTATCCTGCCGCGGCCGGTCGGCCCGGCCGGCCCCTGTCCCGACCAGCTCGACAATCCGCCCGGCAATGTGGGGCAGAGGAACCGACATCTCCGCGCTGCCCTCCTCCAGCGCCACCTTCGGCATTCCGTAGACCACACTGGTGGCCTCGTCCTGGGCCATCGTCCGACCCCCCGCCTCTCGGATCGCGCGCACGCCTTCGGCGCCGTCTCTGCCCATCCCGGTCAGCACCACTCCCACCGAATCGGCCCCGAAGACCTCCGCCGCCGACCGCAGCAGCAGGTCTGCGGCCGGCCTCACCCCCCATACGGGGAGATCATCCGTTATCCTCACTCGGTGGTCCTTGCTGACGGTCAAGTGTCTTCCTCCGGGTCCGATGAGCACCGTGCCGCGCGTGATCTGGTCGCTATAGCGCGCCTCCCGCACCTCGACTTGCGAGAGCGTGTTCAGCCGCTCAGCCATGGCGGCCGTGAATCCGCCCGGCATGTGCTGGGCGATGAGCACTCCCGCCGGCAGGTCGGCCGGCAGGTTCGGGATGATCTCCTCCAATGCCCTCGGGCCTCCCGTCGAGCTCCCGATCGCAACTACTCGCGGCGCTCGTCCCCGGGGCCGCGCCGCCTTCCGCGGCGCTACCCCCGGGCCACTCTTGGCGCCTCTCGCAGTCGATGCATCGACCGCAGCCGGCAACAGCTTCGCCGCCGCCGCCATGCGCAGCTTGATCAGCAGCATATCCTTGACTTTTCCGATGTCCGTCGAGATCGCCCCGGACGGCTTGCACACGAAGTCCACCGCGCCCAGCTCCAGGCTCCGCACCGTGTCCGCGGCACCGTGCTGGGTGCGACTGCTCAGCATCACTACGGGAGTCGGATGCTCGTCCATGATCTCTGCCAATGCCGCAAGCCCATCCATCACGGGCATCTCGATGTCCAGCGTCACTACGTCCGGCCTTAGCGCCTTCACCTTCTCGACCGCATCCCGACCATCCCGAGCGGTTCCCACCACTACGAATCCAGGCCCGGATTCTATCAGGTCGGACAGCAGCCGGCGCATGAGGGCCGAATCATCCACCACCAGCACGCGCAGTGGGGCGCGTCCTGTGCGGGGTGTGCGTGAGGCCGCGTTTCCTCGCTCTACTGCCATTCTCGTCTCCCAGCACGGTGACTCGTACTTGACCCTCGCGCAGCGTCTTCATCATCACTCTGCCGTCCGCCACCCAGAGCCGCACCGTCCGGCTCACCTTGCCTCCGAGCTCGGTGGCGCACACCGATACCCTCTGCGCCTCCAGTGCCTCCTGCACCGCGGCAGCATTGCGGGCGCCTATATCGAGTGTCCTCGCCTCGCCGGCGTACGACAGCACGTTCGCCCCACCTAACATTGCAGCTCGCAGGCGTCGGCGAATTGCTCCTTGCTTCTCCATCTCCTCCACCAGATGGGGCACTCCCACATCGGCGAACTTCGCCGGCCCCTCCTCCTTCGATCGGCTGATTGCACTGCTTGGCAGCACTACGTGGATCATCCCTGCCAGCCCCAAGGCCGGGTCGTAGGCGCAGAGCGCCACACACGACCCCAGGCCCAGCGCCGCCAGCACGTCTCCCGGCTGCCGGCTTACCTCGAGCTGCCCCATGTTGACTGTGATGACACGCTCATCCATTCAGTGCAGCGCTCTTGACTGCCCGCAGAAGGCGTGGCAGCGACTCGACCGTGGGGAGCAGAATCATGCGGCCCGTCAGCTCCCTATCAGGACCACCAAAGCGCACCTCGATCAGGAGGATCTCAGAGCCGGCCTCGTGCATCGGCAGCACTGCAGTGGTAAGGATCCCGGCCGCCATGTCCACCGCCACGGCGGGGGGCGAGGGGGAAAGCGCCAGCCCCGTGGTGGTCTCGATCGCCCCTAAGTAGGAGGAGGCGAGGATGTTGCCCACCTCCGCCAGTGCCGACATCTCCATTTCCCCGAACTCCTCGTCCAGAGAGCACTCCGTGCCGGTCAAAGCCGCTATCAAGGCCAGTGCATCCTGGATGAGAAAGGCCGCGATGTACTGCCCCCGCACGTCGCCGCTCACTTCGAAGATGACTCCGACGATTATCTCTTCGGGATCGCCAAACAAGCCCGGCACCTCTTCCAGGGGGAGAATCTTGACCTTTGCGTAGGAGTTTACGACCGGCTTCCCGGCCAGCGCACTGAGGGAGGCGGTTGCTTGTATCGCTCCCATAGTCCCGATGCGCTGCAGCAGATCCAGCGGATGCTCTCCGACCTCGACGCCCCTAGACATCGCTCTCACTCCTCCCATCGGACTGCTGCCGCCAGCCTGAAGGCTGTCCTTCGTCCTCTGCCAGAAGGGCTGCGTGCAGGCCCACGCGATCCATCAAGCTCGACACATCGAGCACCATCGCCACCGTCCCATCCCCTAAGATAGTCGCGCCCGACAGCCCAGCGATATCCCCCAGCGCCGATCCGAGCGACTTGAGCACGATCTCCTGCTCCCCGACCAGGTGATCTACAATCATCCCGACCTCCCGCTCACCGCTCCTCGCCACTACGATCCGGGTCAGCTCCTCGCTCACCTCGACGGCCGCGTCATCTCCATCAAGCACCTTCCGCAGATCCACCACGGGAAGCACTCGCCCGCGGAACGTTGTCACCAAGCGCCTCCGAATGCTCCCCAGCGCATCCCGGGCAACCCGCGTCGCTTCCACCACATACACCAGCGGAATCGCAATCGTCTCCTCCCGACATCTCACTAACAGCGCCTGCGATATCGCCAGAGTCAAGGGCAGCCTCACCGCCATCGTCGTCCCAACCCCTGGCTTTGACTGGATCTGCACCCTCCCGTGGAGCCGCTGCACATTGGTCTTCACAACATCCATCCCCACCCCACGGCCCGACACGTCAGTTACAGACTTGGAGGTCGATAGGCCGGAGGAAAAGACCAACTGGAGCGCCTCCTCATCAGAGACACCGGCGGCCGCACTCTCCGAGAGGCCGCCCTTCCTGATGGCGGAGTCTTTCAGTTGCTGTACGTCGATGCCGGCGCCATCATCGGTGACCTCGATGATGATATGGTTCTCCTCCTGGCGTGCCGCCAGAATGATCTTGCCCTTCCGGGGTTTCCCCGCCCGGGCCCTCTGCTCGGGCGCCTCCACGCCGTGGTCCACGGCGTTGCGCAGCAGGTGGCCAAGAGGATCCACCATCTCCTCGATCACAGATCGGTCGAGTTCGGTCTCCTCCCCCTCGAGCATCAGCTCCACTTCCTTGCCCATCTTGTGCGCCAGGTCCCGCACCATCCTCGGAAAGCGCCGGAACAACTGTGCGATGGGCAGCATCCTCGCCTTCATCACCTCCTCTTGCAGATCCCCCACCGTGCGCGCCATCTGCCGACACGTCTCCCGCAGGTCCTGCACCGAATCCACGCCCCCATACTGCGTCTCCAGGTTGAGTCCGAGCTGTGCCAGCCGCGTGCGGTCGATGACCAGCTCCCCCACCAGGTTCATCAGCTTGTCGAGCCGCGCAACGTTCACACGTACCGTCTGCTCTCCCCGCTTGGCCATGGTGCCCAAGTCGACCGATGACTTTCCCCTCCCCTTAGGGCCCACGTCCACAACTCGCTCGTCGCCACTCACCTCCACCCGCGCGATCTCTGAGATAGACTCCAGTGCCCCCCGAATCGCCTGCTCTCTCACCCCCGCCGGCATCGTCACTCGAAGCTGCTCGCCGACGCGGCCGGCGTCGATCTCCTCCGGTGGGGGATCCGTCCTCAGGATTTCGCCAATCTTCTCCAGCGCGTTCAGCACAATCCGCGCCCGCACCGACGGCATCGCGCACTCGTCACTCAGGTGGCCGCGCACCTGCCGCGCGTCCGCCTCCATGCCACGCTCGTCCTGTTCGCCATCACCCTGCTGACCGTCAGGCGCCGCCCCACTGCCGTCCTCAGGCAGCCCGGCATCTACGGTCCCGGCCGCGGCCGCTTCCAGCGCGGCCGCCACCTCCGAGATATCGAGGGGCTTGCCCTCCCCGGAGCGGATGGCCTCTTTCATCGTCTTCAGCGCGTCCACTGCCCTCAGGAGAACATCGATCAGCTCCGTGTTCGGGCGTATCTCCCTCGACCGGAACCGATCCAGGATGTTCTCGCTGGCGTGGCAGAGCCGCGACATGTTGGCGAAGCCCATGGCGGCAGAGGAGCTCTTCAGAGAGTGGGCCGCGCGGAAGATCTCTTGCAGCAGCCCTTGGTCGTCTGGGTCCCTCTCCAGCCGAAGGAAGCCGTCGTCCAGGGTGTCGACCTGCTCCTCGGCCTCCTCCAGAAACACGCCCAGGTACTCTGACATGTCCAGCGCGTCGGCTGCCACTTACACACCGTCCTCTGGGAATCGCTTGCTCAGTATCACGCCGGAGGGCGCCGACGAAAAAGCCCACGCGGGCATTCCTCGTGGGACGCACTCACCACGCCAAACTCGAGCTGCGCCCTGACTATGTCGCAGGCCGGGGCCTCGCGCCAGGTCGTTCGGGCCTCAGCCAGCTCCCTTGCCGGTTCGGCCTCGGTGCTTGTCCCGCCGTTCTCGGTGTTGAGTTGCGCGACCAGGTCTTGAAGTTCTGCTGACTTGCCTCAGCTTCCGCCGCGGTGATCGGGCCGCGGCGGAACCCGCGGCATAGCGACGCCACAATCCCAGTTGCTGCCGTGAGCGAATGAGCGCATCACTGGAAGCACCCACTTGTATGTCGGAACAGAGTCACGGGACCTTTAGGCGGTCGTCCCAAGTACCAGCCAATCCATTCCCCCGGCCTCAAACTCCAAGGCAGGCCGGAATCACTTCTCCGGCCTGCCCGCTCTCGAACCCGATCCGGCTCACCGCTGCCGGGCGGCCCACTGCTCCTGCCGCCACGCTCCTGCCGCGACGCATCACCGTCGCTCCGGTAGGGCACCGTCACACCGCCGCCATGGCGGCGGCAGGAGCTGTCATCCCACCCGCCGAAACACAACTCGAAACAGAACTGGCACGACCTCGCGGAGCGCGGCCTTGAACACCTTTCGCCTTGTGCGCCTCCTGCGCACTCTATCCTCCGAGATCTACCTTGTCTGGCACGGCGACCGACGCATCGGCCAGATCGACCTCCACTTCGCCGACAGTGCCATCCAGGCCAACCTGTTCCTCGAATCCCCCCTCGCCCCGGAGCAGCGGAAAGACCTCCTCCGCCAGCTCGACGAAGACGTGGTCTCCTCCTACCTGCCGAGCTTCGACCGCGAGCAGTTCATCGTCACCATCTTCGTCGGCGAGGAAGTGGACTCGTTCAACTACCCCGAGGCGTCAGACCCACTCAACGAGAACTAGCCCGCGCGATGACTCACTTAACCCCACGCGCTGCGCCTGCCCGCCGTCCCCGCGGCCGCGCGCTCCTTCAAGCTCTCCCCTTCCTCCTCCCCAATCTCCTCGGCTTTCTCCTGTTCACCTTGCTCCCGGTGCTCGCTTGCTTCGCTCTGAGCCTCGCCGACTACCGCCTCGCCCCCATCACCGGCATCAGCGACCTCCGCGAGCAGGTCCGCTTCGTCGGCTTCGACAACTTCGTCCGCCTCCTCGGCTGGCACCGCGAGGCGGGCCGGCTCGTCGCCAACGACGCCCTCTTCTGGCGCTACCTCGGCAACACGCTCTTTCTCATGCTCGGCATTCCACTCT
>JAUVSA010000014.1 GCA_030597345.1 Bacillota bacterium | reverse complement strand
AGGGCCGCCGCGAGGGCCTTGGCCAGCATCGTCTTTCCCACGCCGGGGATGTCCTCGATCAGCACGTGGCCGTTGCACAGAACGCCGATCACCACGAACTCAACCGTCTGCCGCTTGCCGACAATGACGGTTTCTATTGCCTCGATGAGTGTCCGCGCCCGCTCGGCAGTCCAGGTGACATCGCTCACGCCAGTGGTCCTTCCCGATGTTATCGCTGCGCATTATAGCATGGCTCCGGAGGATGAAACAGGCCCTGGCGGGCGGATGTGCGCGTTCTGGGGGTCGGGTGTGACCCTTTTTTGGGGGTCCGGTGAATTGACTTTGGCGGGCATGTGTGCTATACTTCCGATAGTCGTGTAGACTGCGAGACAAGGCACTGATCGCATCCCGTCAAGTGCGGGTCTGGGTCAGTGCCTGTGTATTGATGTGGGTTGTGGGGAGGGGCCGAGGGATGCCCGAAGGGGCTACATAGTCGGCGGCCTCGCCCTGTGGCGTGCGGCGCAGTAGGAGTGGCAGAGATGGCGAAGCAAGACATCGTCCTCACCCCAAAGGGCCTCAAGAAGCTTACGGCCGAGCTCGAAGATCTGAAGTCGGGCGCCCGCAAGCGCGTGGCTCACCGCATCCGCGAGGCAAAGCAGTTCGGCGAGATCGGCGAGAACTCGGAGCACGAGGACGCCAAATCCGAGCAGGCTCAGATCGAAGGCAGGATAGAGACTCTGCAGTATATCCTCCACAACGCCGTGATCGCTGACGCGCCGCACAGGGATGGCAAGGTGGCAGTCGGATCACTCGTCCGGCTCCGCGATGTGGCGAGCGGGGAAGAGACCGAATACCATATCGTAGGTGTGCTGGAAGCAGACCCGACGGAACACCGCGTCTCCAACCAGTCGCCGCTCGGCGAGGCCCTCATAGGCCACTCCGCGGGCGAGACGGTCAAGGTCGAGGCCCCCGGGGGCACGCAGGGCTACGTCATCCTCTCGGTCGGTGAGTGAGGTGGGGGCGGACTCCCGAGACGGCAGTCCACCCCGCGAAGAGGGAGAACTCGTGCGCCAGCGGCGGGAGAAGCTGGCGCGGCTGCGAGATGCGGGGCGCGACCCTTTCCGCATCACGCGTTTCGAGCGGACCCATCTTGCTGCTGAGATCCGCGATGGCTTCGAATCCCTGGAGGGGAGCGAGGCCCGCGTCGCAGGTCGTCTCGTCGCCCAGCGCCGCCACGGGAAAGCAACATTCGCGGACCTTCAGGATGTCTCCGCCAAGATCCAGCTCCTCTTTCGAGTCGATCGGCTCGGCGAAGAGCGCTACCGCGGGCTGAACGACCTGGACGACGGGGATCTGTTGGGGGCGGCGGGCACCGTCCTTCGCACCCGCACCGGAGAGATCACCATTGCCGTCTCCGATTTTACCCTCCTCGCCAAAGCACTGCGGCCGCCGCCGGAGAAATGGCACGGCCTCCGCGATGTGGAGATCCGGTATCGGCAGCGGTATCTGGATCTGATTGCGAACGAGGAGTCGCGGCGCATCTTCACGGTGCGGAGCAAGGTGATCAGGTCGCTGCGCCGATTCTTCGACGAGCGGGGATTCCTCGAGGTGGAGACTCCCATGATGCAGCCGGTGCCTGGAGGAGCGCTGGCGCGGCCGTTCATCACTCACCACAATGCCCTGGACATAGACCTGTACCTGCGGATTGCGCCCGAGTTGTACCTGAAGCGCCTGATTGTCGGTGGCTTCGAGAGAGTGTACGAAATCGGGTCTGTGTTTCGGAACGAGGGGATCTCCACGCGACACAACCCGGAGTACACGCTGCTCGAAGCATATCAGGCCTACGCCGACTACCGGGACATGATGGAGTTGGTCGAGAACATGGTGGCCCAGGCCGCCAGCGATGCGCTGGGGAGTGTGCAGCTTGCGTGGGAGGGACACGAGATAGACCTGTCGCCCCCCTGGCGGCGAGCGAGAATGTTCGAACTCATCGAAGACGCGGCGGGGGTTGCGGCAGACCAGTTGGAGACGGCCGAGCAGGCGCGGGAGGTGTGCAAGAGGCTGGAACTGCCAGCAGAGGAAAACCTGGCTCTCAGCACGATGCTCAATAACATCTTCGAAGGCCTGGTGCAGCCTTCCCTCATACAGCCCACCTTCGTGACAGACTATCCCACCGCGATTTCACCTCTGGCGAAGGCGCGCGCGGATGAGCCAAAGATGGCAGAGCGGTTCGAGCCATTCATCGCCGGCATCGAACTCGGGAACGCGTTCTCGGAGCTAAACGATCCCGAGGAGCAGCGGAGGCGGCTCGCTGAGCAGGCCCAGTCCAGGGCGGCGGGCGACCTCGAGGCACACCCGATGGATGAAGACTACATTCGCGCGCTGGAATATGGGATGCCGCCGACCGGGGGGCTGGGGCTGGGGATAGACCGGGTGGTAATGCTGTTCACGGGCGCGGCATCGATCCGAGATGTGATCTTGTTTCCCCACATGAGGCCGCCGGCCGGGGGATGAGTCGGCTGGACCTCAGGAACCCTCTGAGGCCTGCAGGATGTGGGCCACATCCTGGTAGAGGACATCGCGCAGCTGTCCCTCTGTGCCCACAGTGAGATGGAAGTTGTCGTAGTACCGCAGCTGGCCGATGACGGTGGTCCCGGACTTCAGGTGCACGATAACCCGCAGCTCAGCGCTCAGCTGTGAGCGCTCGTGCAGCCTGTCCCAGAGTTGCTCCTCCGGGTGGGTGGAGTGATCGTAGATAAGCGTGGGCGGAGCCGGCGGCTCTTTCATGATGGCCTGCGCCCCCAGTCAGCTCTTGGCTAGCTCGCCTCAGGCTGATAGATAAATGAGGCAGCGATGCGAGCTGCTTCCAGCATACCTCGCCCGGGGCGACGCAGATCGGACTCTGTCGGCCATCAACAGCGCGCTGCTGGCCCTTCCCATCCTCGCCTCAAATCGTGTCGTGCAGTATACCACAAAGTCCACACTCTCACAAGGATCACCAGAGGCGTCCCCGGGCGGCCCACGACACGCCCGCGCAGCGAGTCCGCTCCTTGACACGCGGGAATGCCGCTGGCTATACTGGCAACTGAGTGAAGGGAGCCGCCGGGACCCCCAAGCCACGCCTCTCGCCATCCCCGCAACTGCAGTCCAAATCGCCCGGAGGCCGCTAGCTCTCCTGCTATGGATGACTACCTGGAACAAGTTGCCGGGCTGATCCGCGCGGTGCCCCGCAAGGCTCTCCACGACGTAGTGGACTGCCTCTGGCAGGCCTACTGCGCTGACGCCCAGGTCTTCGCCTGCGGCAACGGGGGGAGCAGCGCAACGGCCTCGCATTTCGTGGAGGACCTGGCGAAGGGTATCGACGTGCCACCCGCGGAGCGGCGGTTTCGGGCGATCTCGCTGGTGGACAGTGTGCCGATGCTGACTGCGTATGCAAACGATGTGGGATACGACCACGTTTTCGCTGAGCCCCTGCGGAATCTGGTGGGGCCCCGGGACGTTCTCCTGGCCTTCAGCGGCAGCGGTAGGTCGGAGAACGTGCTGCGCGCGATGGCGGTCACGCGCGAGGCAGGGGCGGCGGTCGTCGGGCTGACAGGAGGGGATGGGGGAGAGATGCAGCGGCTGGCGGATGTGTGCGTGGTGGTGCCGACAGACAGCATGCAGCAGATCGAGGACGCGCATCTGGCGATCGCTCATGCCGTCTACCTGGAGTTGAAGGCTCGCGCGGAAGGGCCGGGCGGCGGCTAGGGGGTGATCGGGGTGGACCTGGCTCTATGCGTCATCACCCACCGGGTTGAGCGGCTGCGGCGCGGCCACCTGGAGGTGGCTCGGGCGGCGCTGGAGGGGGGTGCCAGCATGATTCAGCTCCGGGAGAAGAACGTCACGGACCGCGAGCTGTGGGCGCTGGCGCGAGAGATGCGGCGGATGGCACGGAAGCGTGGGGCCGGGTTCGTGGTGAACGACCGCGTGGACATTGCGCTTGCGGCCGAGGCGGATGGGGTTCATCTGGGAGCGGACGACCTTCCGGTTGCGGCGGCGCGACGGATGCTGGGTCCGGGAGCGGTGATCGGGGCTTCGGTCGCCAACGCGGAGGAGGCGCGTGCAGCGGAGGCGGCAGGGGCCACGTACGTAAGTGTGGGGTCAGTTTTCGAGACGAGTTCGAAGTCCGACGCGGGGGAGGCGATCGGTATCGGGCCGATTGGCGACATCAGGCGCGCAACCGCACTGCCTGTGCTTGCCATCGGAGGCATTAACAGCGACAATGTGGATGCAGTCATCCGGGCAGGGGCCCACGGGGTCGCCGTGATCTCGGCCGTTTCCGAGGCAGGGGACATGGTCGAGGCCACCTCCAACCTGGGGCGCCTTATCCGCAAGGCCCGGAGCTGCAGTGCCGAGCAGGAGCAGTCCTATGACACAGCTTGAGATAGCCCGAGGCGGGGAAGTATCGCCTGAGATGCAACGCGCGGCCGACCTCGACGGGGTCGAGCCGGAACTGGTCCGCGCGGGACTCGCGGCCGGGACGATCGTGCTCCCGGCCAACCACAACCACAAGTCACTACGGGCCGTCGCCATCGGGAGCGGACTGCGGATCAAGGTCAACGCCAACGTCGGCACATCAGTGGCCGACCCGAATCCCAACGAGGAAATCTCGCGACGGAAGTCTGCGGGTGAAGCCGGTGCAGATAGCGTGATGGACCTCAGCACGGCCGGCGACTTGGACGATATCCGCCGTCGCGCGCTCGCGCACTCCCCGGTCTCGCTGGGGACCGTACCTATCTACCAGGCCGCCATCGAAGCCGCCGCGCGCGACGGGGACATCGCGGCGATGTCCGAGGAAGACTGATTCGCGGTCGTCCGCAAGCACGCTGCCGACGGCGTGGACTTCATCACAGTTCACTGCGGCGTCACCAGGGAGACCGCGAAGCTGGCAACGAACGGGACCAGGCTCACTGGTGTGGTCAGTCGCGGAGGCGCCTTCACGATTTGCTGGATGCGGGCGAACGACCGCGAGAACCCCCTCTACGAACGGTTCGACGAGCTGCTCAGCATTTGCCGGGAGCACGATGTCACGCTGAGCCTGGGGGATGGGCTGCGACCCGGGTGTCTGGCAGACGGATCCGACCGGGCCCAGCTCGAAGAGACCGCCATACTGGGCGAGCTGGTTCTGCGCGCGCGGAGCGCAGGGGTGCAGGCAATGGTCGAGGGCCCGGGCCACCTTCCGTTGGACCAGGTTGCCCCCAATGTTATCTTGCAGAAGCGGCTCTGCCATGGTGCTCCCTTCTACGTGCTGGGGCCGATTGTCACCGATGTCGCTCCCGGCTACGATCACATCAGCGGGGCCATCGGCGGCGCGGTCGCGGGAATGGCCGGGGCCGACTTCCTCTGCTATGTGACGCCGGCCGAGCACCTTGGCCTGCCGAGCGCCGAGGATGTGCGAGAGGGGGTTGCCGCCGCCCGAATCGCCGCTCACGCCGCCGATGTCGTCCGCCTCGGCGCTCGAGGCCGAGAGTGGGACGATAAAATGGCGCGTGCGCGCGCCGCCTTGGACTGGGATCAGCAGTTTCGCTTGTCTATCGACCCGGAGCGGGCGCGCTCCCGCCACCATCCTGGCGGTGAGGGTGACCGGGCATGTTCGATGTGCGGGCCCTACTGTGTGTTCTCCCTGCTTGGAACACCGGCCGCAGATCGCAGATGAAGCTAGAGCGCGACGTGCCAATAAGAGAGATCGGCGAGAACCGAGTGGTCGCGCGCTTCCGCGAGCTGGCCTCGGCCGCCTCGGGGAAAGGGGTGCTCGTTGGATCCGGAGACGACGCGGCCGTGGTCAGTGTGGCGGAGAACCGTCTCCTTTTGCTCACCTGCGATATGATGGTGGAGGGCATTCACTTCCGACGTGACTGGGCTTCCGCCGAGCAGATCGGTTGGAAGGCCATGGTCCAGAATGTGAGCGACATCGCCGCGATGGGAGGGGAGCCGGCCTTCGCAGTCGCCTCCTTCGCCGCACCGGGGACGCTCTCCGGGCAGGTGGTCGAGGAGATTGCGGAGGGCCTAGTCGCGGCGGCTTCAGAATACGGCGTTGCGCTGGTGGGCGGAGACTTGGTCGGGTCGCACGGCCCTATCGTTGTTGATGTAGCCCTAACGGGCTGGGTGGAGAAAGAAACGATGCTGCTGCGGCGGGGAGTGCGGGCTGGTGACGCAGTCTGTGTCACCAGCTCCCTCGGAGCCTCCGCCGCGGGACTGGCGGCCCTGCAGCGCGGCCTGCCGCGCGAAGAAATGCCGGAGCTGGACGAGGTGCTGAGCGCGCATCGCGAGCCGCGGCCGCGGCTCGCCGAAGGTCGAGCGATCGCACGTACCGGCCTCGCCAATGCAATGATGGATCTGAGCGACGGCCTCACCGATGACCTGCCTCGTTTGGGCGCAGCGAGCGGCGCGGGGGTCCGCGTCGACGCCGACCGCGTACCGATTGATCCTTCGTGCGCCGCGGTGGCAGCAAGGCTTGGGCTCGACGCCCTTGCTTTGGCGACCGCTGGCGGGGAAGATTACGAGCTTCTTTTCACCTGCCCAAGACAGGCCGTGAACGAGATAGCGTCCGCGGTAGCGTCTGAAACCGGCACCTCGGTCACTGTAATCGGGGAGGCCTTCGCCGGAGAAGGGGCCGTCCTCGTCGATGCCGCTGGCGAGAGTCGTCCCTTCGCCACTGGGTTCGATCATTTCGGCAACTCCTCCCACTCTCAGCGGGCCGCCCGCTCGGAAAGCAGCGCTGAGGGATGAGGAATTAGGAGGGCACTGTGCGCATAGCTGTGCGAATCCTTCACTGGAATGTAGTCTTTGGGTCCCTGCTTCTAGTCATGGGACATGTCGCCGCTCAGGGCAATGCTGGCGAGCCCTCCCGGGAACGCCGTTCCTCTGCCGGCGACGCGGCCCTCTCGGTCGCGGCAGACGAGGAGGCGAAGGATGCTCCGGATGAGCAGCCGGGCGGGGCGCCGCGCATTGAGTTCGACGAACTGGCGCACGACTTCGGCAGCGTCTACCAGTATGGAGATATCTCCCACAGCTTCGTATTTCGCAATACCGGTACCGCCATGCTGGTAATAGGGAAGGTTCGAAGCACATGTGGGTGCACGCCCGCGGTGGCCGGGAAAGACGAAATCCCGCCTGGCGACGTCGGCGAGATCGACGTCACTTTCCGGTCCGGGTCGAGGCGCGGGCGGTTCACAAAACATGTCTATGTGGACTCAAACGACCCGGTTAACCCGCGCGTTGACCTAACCGTGACCGGCGATGTAAGAGTGGAAGTTGATGTGACGCCGCGGGGAGTCTACATCGGGAGGTTGAAGGTAGGGGAGACGCTGGAGCGATGGGTAGAGTTGACTGCGGTTGAGGTCCCCAGCTTCAGCATTCTGGAGGTCCGCAAGACTCATCAGGCACTGACGGTCCTGAAGCCGGTCAAGCTGCCTGGAGAACCGTGCCGTTATCGTCTTGGCATCCGCTTCGGGCCGGTGACAGAGCCTGGGCGGGTCAGCGCGAAGGTGATCCTCCGGACCGACCTGCCGCACACGCCGGAGCTGACCATCTCCGTCTACGGCAAAGTGACGGACGGTGCTGAGCCGGCGCGGCCGACAGGCCCGGCATAGCTCGCGCGCCAGGCGCCCGGCAGACGTTCCTCTGGCGCGATTGCGATTCTGTCCCACGGCCCGTGTCAGGGTCAGCCCGTGGCCGCCAGGGTGCGCGCTGCCCGCTCCCGGGAACCCATGTGAGCGCCCCTTTGCTAGGACGAGTCTGTTGAGGCGTACTGCGCGGAAGGGCAGGGGTTCGGTCTGCAATGCCGGAAGGGAAAAAGGCCTCGGGGCGCTATCGAGTCGGACGGGAGGTGACGATGCCTGAGTACCTGTTGGGAATCGATGTGGGCACCACCGGAACAAAGGCGGTCCTGGCGGATCCGTCGGGCCGAGTGGCAGCCACGGCAACTCACGAGTACCCCCTCCACACCCCGCGCCCCGGGTGGGCCGAGCAGGACCCGGCCGACTGGTGGCGCGCCACCGTATCGGCCATCAGGGATGTTCTCAGCGCCTCGGGCGCAAAGCCGGAGCAGGTCCGCGGCCTGGGCCTCTCCGGACAGCAGCACGGATCGGTGTTTCTGGACAAGGATGGAAAAGTACTGCGGGAGGCACTGCTCTGGTGCGACCAGCGGACCGCGGCGCAGTGCGATTGGATCCACGACACCGTGGGCTTCGACAAGGTGATCGAGGAAACGCTGAATCCCGTTCTCACTGGCTTCCAGGCCCCAAAGATAGTGTGGCTCAGGGACAACGAGCCGCAGGTCTACGAGCGCCTGCGCATGATACTGCTGCCCAAGGACTACGTGCGCTACCGCCTGACCGGGGAGTACGCGACCGAGGTGTCCGACGCCGCTGGGACTTCCTTGCTGAACGTAGCCAAACGCCGGTGGTCGGAGGTGATGGTGACAGGCCTCGGTCTCACCACCGATATGCTGCCGACGGTGCACGAATCGCCAGTGGCCTCGGCCGAGATATGCGACACCGCGGCGCGGGAGACCGGGCTGCGGGTTGCGCTGCCGGTGGCCGGCGGTGGTGGCGACAACGCCTGCAGCGCGGTGGGCAATGGCGTGATCCAGGAGGGGATCATCCAGGTGTCGGTGGGCACCTCCGGCACCGTCTTCGCGCCGATGTTGCAGCCGAAGGTGGACCCGAAGCTCCGGGTGCATACCTTCTGCCACGCGGTGCCGGGGCAGTGGCACGCGATGGGGGTCATGCAGATGGCCGGAGGATCGCTGCGCTGGTTCCGGGACGAGCTGTGCGCGGAGGAGCAGGCGGGGGCTGAGCGCCAGGGCCTCGACCCCTACGACCTCATCACTCAGATGGCGGCCGCGACCCCGATAGGGTCGGAGGGATTGCTCTTCCTCCCGTACCTCACCGGCGAGCGCACGCCGCATGCCGATCCTAACGCCCGCGGCGTCTTCATGGGACTGGGGCTGCGTCACACGAAGGCGCACATGGCCCGTGCGATCATGGAGGGCGTCTGCTACGGGATGCGAGATTCCCTTGAGATCTTCCGTGAGATGGATCTGCCGATTGAGGAAGTGCGCAACACCGGGGGCGGGTCGCGCAGTCCCTTCTGGCGTCAGATGCAGAGCGACGTTTTCAGGACCCCACTCCTCGCCATGGAGATAGACGAAGGGGCCGCCTTCGGCGCCGCGCTGCTGGGCGGAGTCGCTGGCGGCCTGTGGCCGGACGTTCCTGCGGCGTGCGCCGCGACCGTGCGGACGAAGGACCCCAGTAGGCCGAATCGCAAAGTCACCGCTGTCTACAACAAATACTATCCGACATATCGCGGGCTTTATCGTTCACTGAAACGCCACTTCGCGCGGGTCGCGCGGATCGTCGAGAGAACGGCGTAAGCGGAAGTCGGAAGAGCGGCACCTTCACCGATCAGCGTTTCCCTCCCAGGCATTAGACGTGTATCCAGCGCCACAAGTTACAGGTTTCCCCGTCCCGCCTTGACTTTGGCTGCCGATTTGGATATCCTCTGAGATGGCCTCAGGGCCGTGGTGACACATGAACGCCTGCGTACAAATGTACGGGATGACCACCAAGGCCAAGCGCCACTCTGGCGCTCGTGTGTTCACGTCTGCCTGAAGACCAGCCAAGAAGAGAGAGCCGGAACCACGACGCCAGACTGCAGCAAGCGAGTCTGGCGTCCACAGCATTTCACAGGCCGCCCGCCGCGGCGCGGACAGTGAGGCAGAGCATATGCTACTGGGCACACAGCGGATCAACGGCAAGGGCGCGCTGGAGATCGGCGGATGCGACACCGTTGAGTTGGCACGCGAATTCGGAACCCCCCTGTACGTGCTGGACGAGGACTACTTCAGAGACACCTGCCGGAGGTACCGTGCCGCCTTCGAGTCGCGCTACCCGGAGGTGGAGATCTCTTTCTCCGGTAAGGCATTCATGGCCACCGCGGTCTGCCGGATCGTTGATCAAGAGGGGCTCTCGCTCGACGTCTCCTCCGGCGGGGAGCTCTACACCGGACTCCGCGCGGCATTCCCGCCAGCGCGCATCTTGCTGCACGGCAGCAACAAGTCGCGGGAAGAGCTGGCGATGGCAGCAGACGCCGGCGTGGGCCGAGTGGTGCTCGACAACCTCCCGGAGGTGTATCTGCTCCAAGAAGTGGCGGCCGAGAAGAGCAAGACGGTTGACGTGCTCCTGCGGGTCACTCCCGGAGTGCGGGCCGATACACACACACACATACAGACCGGCGAGGTAGACACCAAGTTCGGCTTCTCCATGGTGGGCGGCGCCGCGAGGCAAGGCGCGGCGGCAGCACTGAACGCGCGCAACCTGGAGTTCCGGGGCATTCACTGCCATATCGGATCGCAGATATTCGACTTGGCGCCGTTCCGCCAGGCGGCCGAGATGATGGTGGACTTTGCCGCCCAGCTGCGCCAGGAGGTTGGGTGTGTCGTCGAGGAGCTGGATCTCGGCGGAGGCCTCGGCGTTCGCTATCTGCCTGAAGACGAGCCCCCCTCCTTGGAGGAATACGCGGAGGCGGTGACGGCAGCGGTCCGAGCGCGGTGTGAGAAGCACGGTTTCCCCCTGCCCAAGCTCCTACAGGAGCCGGGCCGCTGCCTGGTGGGGGAGGCGGGAACCACACTCTACACTGTGGGAGTCGTAAAGGACATCCCCGGCGTCCGTACCTATGTGTCCGTCGATGGCGGGATGTCAGACAATCCACGTCCCGCTCTGTACGATGCGCGCTACGATGCTATCGTGGCAAACAAGGCGACAGAACCCAGGACGACAAAGGTAACTGTGTCGGGCAAGCATTGCGAAACCGACACCTTGATCGCGGATCTGGAGGCGCCGGAGATGGCGCCTGGAGACATCCTTGCCGTGCAGACAACCGGCGCCTACAACTACTCGATGGCCAGCAACTACAACAGGCTGCCGCGGCCTGCCGTTGTGCTACTCTCTGACGGCCGGGCCGAACTGATCGCGGAACGGGAGACGCTGGACGACCTAGTTCGACTGGATCGAATGCCGGACCACTTGCGGCCCGGCGAATCGCACGCCGGCACTTCCCCCCAATGACACTTCAGTTCCTCACTATAATCACTGCGGCCGGGGGCATGGCACTAGTGGCCCTCAGCCACAACGCCTACCCGGTTTACTTCATGTTCTCCGCGCTCGTCGCGGTCGTGATCGTGAGTTATGTCATCTCGCGACTCTCCGCCCAAGGGCTGGGCTGGAGCCGGGAGATCTCCGATCGGGTCTTCGAGAACGATCCGATTACGGTCCGCCTCCAACTGACCAATCGGAGCCGGCTTCCCCGCTTCTCCCTCGCCGTCAGGGATACGCTCCCGCCTTTGCTCGAAACCGATCAACCCTTGGACTTTACGCTGCCCGCCCTCTGGCCGCGCGAGCGGATATCCATCTCATATCAAGCCCGCGCCCGAAAACGCGGCGTCTACCCGCTGGGCCCACTGAGCGTCTGCGTTTCCGACCCCTTCGGCATCTTTCAGCGGCAGGCCACCCTCCAGGCGCGCGGGGAAGCGATAGTGTACCCGCGGCCCGTTGAGCTCGACGGCACGCTCGGCAGGAGCGCCCTCGGTGCCCGCGGGGCAGCCGCGGGCGAACGTGCTCGAGCCTACGAGGCGGGGCTGGACTTCTACGGCGTTCGAGACTATCAGCCGGGAGACGAGCTCCGCCGGATCCACTGGCCGGCGACGGCCCACCACAACCGACTTACAGTGGTCGAGTTCGAGCGCGGCGCCTCCGAGAACGTGGCGGTGCTGCTCGACACCAGGGCCGGCTCCGAGTTCGGGACCGGGGTAGATACCACGCTCGAAGTTGGCGTCCGGGTGGCCGCTTCGGTGATTCGCTGGGCACTGGTGAGCGATGCCACGGGATTCATCGCCGCAGACTCCGCCAAGGGCCCGCAATCGCTGAGCGTGGAGCGACTCGATCAGGAATACCAGGCGCTCGAGCTGTTGGCCCGCGTAACTGCTGACGGAAGCCTGCCAATCTCCGGGTTGCTGAAGTGGATCGCGCCGCGGCTTCCCTCGGCTGGCTCCGTCTATGTGATCACGGCTGCTCCGGACGAGGAACTTCCGGATGCAGTCGCCTCCCTGGTGCGCCGACACATCCGCGTGGCGGCGATACTGCTGGACGCCCACAGCTTCGACGTAAGAGCCAGTCACACCACTGAGATGGCAGATCTTCTCGTGGCCGCCGGCGCCGAGACGGTCGGCGTGGGACAAGGCGACAACCTCAGAGGGGTCCTCGAGGGCGTGCTCCTTGCGAGCGAGTGAACAGATAACTCCGTTCGACGAAGCTGCGCTGTACGGGGCAACCGCCGTCGCCGTTGCCGCCGCGGTGCTGGCCGCGGGCGCGGGCGCCGGCAGCGCGCGCGTCGGCTTGATTGGGGCTGGGCTCGTCTGCACAGGCGTGTTCGCGAACTGGCGCACGCGCGATTGGGAGTTGGCGAGGCGGCTCACTCTGGGGGTGGGCGGAGCGGCGGCCGCGGCTGCCTTCCTCCGCGGCCTGATCCTCTGGGAGATAGAGGCGGAGGCCTCGGGTATCTACCGCGCCCTGGGCGATGTCGGCCTCACTATGGGGGTCCGCATGGCCGTGCTGGCGGTTGCGCTCAGCTTCCTGCTCGTCAGTCGCGAAATGCTGCCCTTCTCCTTGGTGCCGGCTCTCGCTATGTTCGGCCTCGTCGGCGCGCGGGGAGCAGAGTTAGTTGTCACCTCCTGCTTTGCCGTCTTCTTGCCAGCCGGCCTGGCCGCGGTGGGTCAGGCGATGCTGCTCTCAGGGATGCCCGCCGGCGGGGGGCCGAGGCGGCCGCACTGGCGTCTCAGGAGATGGCGCGAGAGGCATTGGATAACGCTCGGGTCGCTGGTAGCTGGCATCATGGTACTGGCCTATCTGCTCTTCCTTCCAGTCGTTGCATACGGAACGCAGTATAGCTGGCCGCTAGTGATGTCCCTCTCCTCGCAGGGCTTCCGCGGCAGCACAGCTCGCGCTCCAACATCAGACGCGGGCCGGAGCTATCCGATTGGCAGAGGCCCAATCGCGCTCCGCGACGTCCCTGTCCTCGCTGTCAAGGGCCCGCCAACCGAGCTGTGGCGGGGCGAGGTCTTCGACCTGTACACGGGGACGGCGTGGCTGAAGGACAACTCCCGCACCTCCGCAGCCCTGGCCACGGGCCGCGCTATCGACTTGTCGCATTTCATGTTTTTCGAGCCGGGTGCACGTCTGGTCACCCACACTGTGCGCGCGGAGGAAGACCTGCCCTTCGTGTTCTATGGACCGGGGCAAATACGGCTCGTCAGGATGCAAGATAGCATCCCGCCAAGCACACTCGACGCACTTAGGGTGGACAAGTACGGCTGTATCTGGGCGTCTGACGTGGCGCTGCGACGAGGGACAACCTACGAAGTGGTTTCCCAGCCGCTATCAATGGGCCGCAGCCGCGGGCCCACCTCCGCGCGGACCCTCAGGTCGATGGTAGGCGAGCTTGATGAGACCTATCTGCGGATCCCTCTCAGCTCGCGGCGCGTGGCGGACCTCGCCCGCCAGGTGGCCGGCGACGCCGACTCCTCCTACAATAAGCTGGCCGCTCTTGTCACCTACCTGCAGCAGAACTGTGTCTACACTCTCGACGCGCCCGCGGTGCCCCACGGAGAAGATGCCGCCGACTACTTCCTCTTTCGAGAGAAGCGGGGCTACTGCGACCTGTTCGCGACCGCTCTTGCGGTAATGGCGCGCGCGGTGGGTATCCCCGCCCGGCTCGCGGTCGGATACGCAGTGGGCCCGTATGACGAGGAACGAGGGGAGTACATTATCCGCGAGTCCGACGCGCATGCGTGGGTAGAGGTTCACCTCTTGCCATGGGGATGGGTAAGCGTGGATGCGACCCCTGCCGGAGAGCTCCCGGCGACGCCGCCCCTCCGGCTGGCCCTGCTCCGGCTCCGCTTCTTCCTGCGAGACCATCCGGCGGTGGGGACGGTGCTTGGGTCGACGTCTCTCATAGCGCTCATCCTTCTCGTCTTCCTCGCTAGGCGTGGCGCCGGCCGCTCGCTTCGCGCTCGCGCCAGGCGCGATTCCCACGCTGCGGTGCTGTGGGCCTATCATCAGCTGTGTCGTCTGCTGAGACGCCGCGGGTGGCCCCGGCTGCCGTCTCAGACCCCACTGGAGTTTCTCGCCGCGGTGGAGTCTGCCGCGGTGGCTCCTCCCTCGGGGCAGAGGGCGCGACTGACAGTTGGCTGCCTGCAGCCGTTGCGCGCTCTCACTCATCTGTTCCTTCAGGCGCGCTATGGCCCGGGGCCTGTCGCTGAGGAGACAGCTCATCTCGCACTGCGGCGTTTGGAGCAGGTCCGCGAGGCCCTTCACGGGCGCGGCAAGCACCGCTCCGCCTAGCCAGTCTGCGCCCAATCTCGGGCCCCTTGCCGGCTCAGAGCTTGGGCCTCTCCGGGGTTGCCACACTCGCGAGTCACACCAGCCGACAAGAAGAAAGGTCCCCGTCCACTCTGTGGACGGGGACCTCGAAGCCAACTTCGCCTCGCTATATTGCTGCGTCTTCGCCGGCGGCGCCGTCCTCCCCGCCGTCCGGCCGCGGGGGATCCACCTCCGCCAGATCCCGAATCAGCTCCTCCTCGGGCGCGGCGAGGTCCGGCCCCCCAAATGCCGACCGCAGCAGCTCGGCCTCCCGAGTCGGGGCATAGAAAGCTGCCTCTCCAGGCGGGCCCTGCACTCGCAGGTTCCGGTAGGACTTCATCCCCGTGCCGGCCGGAATCAACCGCCCAATGATCACGTTCTCCTTTAGTCCTACCAGGTTGTCTACCTTGCCCTGGATCGCCGCCTCGGTCAGCACCTTCGTCGTCTTCTGGAACGACGCCGCTGACAGGAAGCTATCAGTTGCCAGCGAAGCTTCCGTGATTCCCAGCAGCACGTACTCGGCAGTGGCCTCCCTGCCGCCTCGCTCCCGAATGCCGCGGTTCACTTCGTCGAAGCGGAACCGGTCGTAGATCTTGCCCGGAAGCAGCTGGGCATCGCCTGGGTCCACCACGCGGCGCCTCCGCAGCATCTGCCGCACGATAACCTCAATGTGCTTATCGTTGATGTCCACCCCCTGCGAGCGGTAGACCGCCTGAATCTCCCGCACCAGGTAGTCCTGCGTCGCACGCACACCCTGCATCTGCAGCACCTTCTGCGGGTCCAGCGGCCCCTCAGTAAGCGCGTCCCCGGCCCGCACCTCGTCCTCCTCCTTGACCGGAAGCACGCCCCGGTACGGAACCAGGTGACGGCGCTCGATTCTCACGGTTCGCACCTTCGCCTGCACCAGTTCGGCCAACAGCGCAGGCGTCAGTTCCTGGCCGGCCTCCGCCAGCACCTCGCCGCCCTTCTTGGCCACCGCAGCCTCGGCGAGGACCTCACCGTAGAGGCGCTCGGGATGGTCGCGGTCCACCGGCTGCTCCGAATGGATGATGACCCACTTCACGCCTGGGGTCTCCACCCTCGCCACCACACCGTCCACATCGGAGACAATCGCCTGGCCCTTGGGGCGCCGTGCCTCGAAGAGCTCCACTACTCTCAGCAGCCCCTTGACCCGTTCCTCCATCACCCGCACGAGCTGTTGGACCACGCGCTTCTGGTCCGGGTCTAGGCTCACTCCGCTCGTGCGAGCCCCCACCGGCTCTGCCTTCTTCCTGCGGCTCGCCCGGCGCTTCTTTGACTTCGCCGTCTCCTCTCGCGGGCTCAGTCGAACGATCCCGGCCTTCACGTCACCCCAGAACTGCTTGAGCGTGTCCTTCTTCTTCTCCTTGACCTGAGCGACTCCAGTCAGGTACTGCCCGGCGACCCCGCCCGTATGGAAGGTGCGCATCGTCAGCTGTGTGCCAGGCCCCCCGATAGACTGGGCGGCGATGATCCCCACTGCCTCGCCGACTTCTACCAGGCGAGCGGTGGCGAAGTCGCGCCCGTAGCACAATGCGCAGATCCCCTGCGACAGCTCGCAGCCCAGGGCCGACCGCACGAACACTTCCCCTCGCGCCAGTCCTCCCTTCTCCCAGAGCTCAGCAGCGAGTCGGCGCAACTTGCCGGCGGCCGTCTTCCGGACAACCTTCCCCTGCCCCACCAGCACCTCGCCGGTGAACGGATCACACAGGTCCACCACCGCCCGCTCACCCTCCTTGAGTTGCCCCACCTGGCGGTGAAACGCTTCACACTCCTCCACCACCCGATGAATCGCCGTCAGCACCGGGACGAGCTCGCGCGCAGGGTACTGCCGCTCACACTCAGCACACACCTTCGTCAGTTCAAGGTCGCTGTTGCACTCAGGGCAGGAGGCCTCCTCGAGGAGCAAAGTTGTCGGCACCTGGCTCACCGGCCTCGGAACGCTCACTTCCTCCAGCCCTTCCTCCTCCGCCGCCTCTTCCTGAGTCTCGGCCGCGGCGGCCGCCTCCGCGACGGACTCGGCCTCGCTCTCATCTGGTTCGCCGTCGTCCCCTCCCTCGGGAGACATCTCCTCCCCCTCCTGCAGCACGACAGCGGCCTCCGGCTGCCCGGGCTCGCCGTCGCCGCCGAACGCCCGTCCCAGGCATACCTTCGTCAGCTCTGCTTCGTCGAGCAGCTGTCCGCATTCCTGACAGCGGTACAAGCTCTCGAGATCGCCGCCGCACTTCCCGCACGGCTGGTAGGTGTGATCGCTGATCTCGCTCCCCGCCTTCAGCATGAGGCGGTCGGTGCGAGGATCCACCACGTCCTGAGGGACTATGCGACCATCGATACGCCGGTCCAGGGGCTCGATCTCCTCGCTTCCATCGCGTATGGCGGCCACCCAGAGGCCATTGGCTGTGTCGCAATCCACTGCGCGAATTATCACATCCTGAGCCACGTCGACCAGCCGCCGCGTTAGGTATCCGGCATCGGCTGTCCTGAGCGCCGTGTCAGCTAGTCCCTTGCGCGCGCCGTGGGTGGAGACGAAGTACTCGAGAACATTCAGGCCCTCGTGGAAATTCGACTTGATCGGCAGGTCCTCAATGAAGCGCCCGAATGGGTCTGACATCAGACCCCGCATGCCCGCGATCTGGCTGATCTGGCGCGGGGTGCCTCGAGCGCCGGAGTTGGCCATCATATAGATGGGATTGAAAGGATCGATGTTTGTCAGGATCGCCTCGGACACCTCATCAGCCGCCTGGTTCCACAGCCGGCAGACGCCGTCGGAGCGTTCCCCCGCGCTGATCAGACCGCGGGAGAAGTTCTCGTTGGTCTTATCCACAGCCGCTTCCGTGCGGGCGATGATGTCTTCCCGACGGGCGCGCGGCACGTTCATGTCTGTCATCGAGATGGTGATCCCAGCCGTCGTCGCGAACCGGAATCCCAGTTCCTTGAGGTCATCCACCAGCTTCACCGTTCGCGCCGTCCCGTAGTGGCCATAGCACTCGCGGATCAGCCGGCCCAGCTCTTTGTCGTCGACTACGCGGTCCAGGTAGCGGAGCTTGGCCGGAAGCACCTCGTTGAAGATCAGCCGGCCCACAGTTGTGTTGATCAAAGCCCCATCCACCCGCACGCGCACGTCGGCGTGCAGGTCCACTTTCTCCGCCTCGTAGGCCAGCCGCGCGTGATAGGGGTTCGCGAACTCCTTCTGACTGCCCTTCGCCCCCACCCGCTTCTGCGTCAGGTAGTAGCTCCCGAGAATGATATCCCGCGTGGGCGTCACCACTGGCTTCCCGTCGGCCGGGGAGAACAGATTCTCCGTCGACAACATCAGAATGCGAGCCTCCGCCTGGGCGGCCGT
>JAUVSA010000300.1 GCA_030597345.1 Bacillota bacterium | reverse complement strand
CGGTGCTCCCCCCGCACGGGCCGTTCAGCAGGGACTTCGAGCATCGCGCAACCGGGCAGATCCCACCCGTCAGGTGCAGCATGCAGTTCCCGCACCCCGCACACATCTCCACCCACACTCCGGGCTCTGCCGTGGCGCCGAAGAACTTGGTGTTCAGCCCTGGAAACACCGGGATGTCACCCAGCCTCTCTGCCAGAAAGTTGACCCCCACTCCGCAGGCAAGCGATAGCACTGCTGTTGCGCCTTCTTCCTTCACCTGCGCGAGTACCTGCTCGACGAACTCCGGCTCGCACTGTCGGGTCACGCAGCCCTCCAGCACCTCCTGCCGTTGCCCCTCCTTTCGCGCCGCGATCCGCAGCGCGGATCCCACGATCTTCACCTCCGCCTCGCCCCCGGCCAGGCACACCGTCGCGCATCCCCCACACCCCACCACCAGCACTCTCTCGAATCCCTCGATGAACCCTCTTATCTCCTGGAGTGGCTTTCTCTCCGCAACTATCATTGCGCTTCCTTTTGCTCCTCCGATTTGATCAGCGCGAGATGTCGGCGCGACATCTCCCAGAAGGCCGTCCACGACACCTCTGCCGACTCCTGCGTCCGCCAGAGGGCGATGCGGTCCCCGTGCATACCTATCTCCTCCAGCACCCGTCTCGCCTGCTCCACCCTTGCCCCCAGTCGCTCCTCCGCCGTCGGATAGAGGCATTCGCCCTCCGCGCAGGCGATGATGCACACCCCATCAGCCCCGTGCTCGAACGGCGCCAAAATGTCCGGCACGCTCAGTCGCCCCACACACGGCACCAGCACTCGCGCCACCCCCGTCTCCGCTACGTCCTCCGGACTCTCGTTGAGGAACTTCCGGCTCGTGGTCTCGAACAAGCAGCAGAAAGAGACGATCAACACAGAAGACGATCCCTTGTCCGCCTCCGGCAGCAGTCTCTTCAGATCCGCTTCGATGCGCTCCGCCCCGTACCGCTTGAGCGCGATCGCCGCCGCCGGACAGACCGCGGCGCACAGACCGCAGGCCTGGCACTTCTCCTCCGGCATCGCCGCCGTCTTGGTGACCGTCGCCACGCCGAAGGGACAGATCCGCAAACACGTCAGACAGGCGACGCACCGCTCCTCGTCCACGAAGGCCCCCGTCGTGCACGCCATGCACCGCTGCGCCTCCGCACGCGCCTCCGCCTCCGTGAACCCTCGCTCGATCTCCGAGAAGTCCTCTACCCGCGTCTCTCCTGGCGCCCTCCCTACCTCCACCCTCGGCCGAGCCTTGATCAGCTCGACCGTCTCCTCCGGCAGCTCCCCGATAGCGGGCAGCTCCTCCCTTGGCGGCTGCTTCAGCACCTCTCCCGTGTCCAGGAAGTGCGCGATCGCGCGCGCCGCGCGGTGGCCGTCAGCCACTGCCTCCACCGCCGCTCCCGGGCCCGTGCTCACCTCCCCACACGCGAACACGCCTCGCTCCGACGTCCCCATGGTCTCTGCGTCGTATTCCAGCCGGCCGCCAGCACCTGCCTTCACGCTCGATCCCTTCAGGCAGGTCAGATCGGCCGCCTGGCCGATGGCGAGCACCACGCTGTCGGCAGCCAGGGTTGTCGTCTCCGCCTCGTCGAAGGCAGGGCTGAACTTGCCCTCCTCGTCGAACACCCGCACGCACCGCTTGAATTCGACTCCCGTTACCCTCCCCTCCGCCGACAACACCGCCTTCGGCCCCCATGACGGCGCCAGTTCGATCCCCTCTTCCAGCGCCTCCTCCGTCTCCCACTCCCAGGCCGGCATCTCTTCGTGCGACTCCAGCGAGGCCATCGTGACCTCACTCGCCCCGAGTCGGCGCGCGCAGCGCGCAACATCTATCGCAACATTTCCACCCCCAATCACCACCACGCGCTCGCCCAGCGGCGCTCCGCCTCCGGCAAGTATCGCCCGCAGCAGCGGCAGCGCCAGCAGCACCCCCCGGCTGTCAATCCCGGGCACCCCCAGCGTCCGGCTCTCGCTCAGCCCCGTCGCGATCAGGACCGCCGAGAACTCCCGCCGCAATTCCTCCAGGCTGATGTCCCGCCCCACCGCGCACTCGGTCCGCAGCTCTACCCCGAGCGCCAGGATGTCGTCGATATCCTCTCGCAGCACCTCGTAGGACAGTCGGTAACGAGGAATTGTCGTCCCGAGCATCCCCCCCGGCTCGGGGCCGGCCTCGAACACGGTGACCCCGAATCCCGCCCTCACCAGGTCGTGCGCCGCAGTCAAACCTGCAGGGCCGGCCCCCACAATGGCGACCCGCTCCCTTCGAGTGCGTTCCACCGGGGTCCGCCGGCGCAGCCGGTAGTCCTTGGTGGCCTCGACCACGAAGCGTTTCAGTTGGCGCAGCCCCAGCGGGGCGTCGACCTTGACCCGCCGGCAGCTTTCCTCGCAGGGATGGTGACAGATGCGCCCACAGACTGAGGTGAAGGGATTCGCCTCCAGCAGCAGGTCCAGCGCATCCTCGTAGCGTCCCTCCAGGATGTGCTCGACCATGAGGCGAGTATCTGTATGGACGGGGCATGCTACCAAACAAGGGGCTTCCCGCTCAACCTCGATACCCATCTACACCTCTTGCCCGGCAGTTTGGCTTCCGCCCGGGCCTCGATTCTCTCATCGTTCCCTTTCTCTGTCAACCTCGGCCTTCTCCGGCCATTCGCGCCTCAGCCGCGCCGCTTCTTCGCTGTCTCACAGCACAGCAGTTCGTACCCTGCCATGTTATCGCGCGCGGGTCCGGCGCCCCGCCTTCTCACGCCCGAAACGTCTGCAAAAGGACAGCAATCTACTGCTCTTTTGCCACCTTCTATCTACACCTACTAAGATCGTACCCTGGCGTGTCAAGCCGGAACCCGCAGCTGCGTACAGACAGCCTCCACCCCGGCCCGAAAGGACTCAGGGACCTTTCCCCGCCGCCCTATCTCCCT
>JAUVSA010000235.1 GCA_030597345.1 Bacillota bacterium | reverse complement strand
CGTCGTTTTTCCGGATGTCCTGCCCCAGGGGCTGGAGCTGGATCCCGTTGTCCTGGAGGTACTTCGTCGCGCGCTGGTAGTCCGCCTCCTCGCCGCTGAGCTCCAGCACCATGAGCCCCTCTTCCGCGGGACTGATGGAGGCCCTCAGGATGTTGAACACGAGATTGTAGTCCCGAGACAGCCGATATATGACCGGCTGCTCCGTGGTCCCCGGTGGAAAGTGAAGCACTACTCTGTGCGAGATTTTCATGATCGCTCTCCGTTCTTCCCCGCGGCTCACCGAGCGCCTACTCCTCCGGCGGATGGTCCGGCATCGGCCCCATCGCCATTCCGGAGTCCGCCCCGGGGATGCCTGCCACCGCCGCGCTCAGCTCGAACTTCCCACCGGCTATCCACTCCTTCAGCGCCTCCGCGATCTCCAGCGCCCGCGGATAGCTCGACAGCGGCGTGGCCGGCACCGTCTTCCCGTTCACTTCGATCTCCCCCGTCTTCAGCTGCGCGTAGCTGACGTGACCGATCACATCCGGCCTTCTCTGTGGATACGCGTCGCTGTAGTCAACGACCGACGCATGTATCTCCGCGTCCGGCACCCCGGTTTGCGCCGCTATCTCCTCGTCCAGCACCGGGATCGGAATCCCGAGGCCCACGACGAGCGTCGCGCCGTACCCGCGGAAGCTCGCGCCTCGCACCCACCTCTCCGCCATCTGCTTCATATCGCCCAGCACCGCCAAGGTCCCCGCTCCCGCCATCGGCACGCCGCGGTCGTTCCGCTTCGCGGCGGGGCTGTGCTGGGTGCCCTGCCACACGACGTACCCGATCCCGCCTCCCAGGAAGATCCGCGTGCCGATCCCAATCGTCCGGTAGTGCGGGTCGTTCAGGAGCGGCGAAAGCTGTCCCGCGCTGCAGTAGTTCGCCGAGCCGAACCCCGGCCGCAAAGTGCCCATGTACGTGTAGATGGTACGGTCTGACCCGTTAACCGCTACATTGTAATTCTGATAGCCGTTTCTCGGGTTGAACAGGTAGGCCTCATTTATCTCATCCAAGCTGATCCATGTTGCTATCTCCCGCCGCGGATAGCAGTCCGTGCCATACGCGCTCGCCTCCAGAAGCACCCGGCGTCCCGCCACCAGATCCTCGATCACATGCCCCCCGCCGTACCGGAACTCTCCCGGGAAGACTGCGTTCCTGGGGTCTTCGTCCGGCATCGCCGTCGCGCCAACATAGACATCGACCGCCGCCAGGCCGGCGTAGGCGGGCACCCGGTTCAACCGCACCTGTCCCCCGCCCAGCTTGATCCGCGGCTGGGAATGCCCGAGATTCATCATCGCGCCGGAGGAGCACATCGGCCCGAAGGTTCCCGTGGTCACGACGTCGATCGCCTCGGAGGCGCCCTTCGCGCCCTTCTCCGCCACCGCCTCTACCATCTCCTCGGCGGTGACTACGACCACTTGACCTCTCCGGATCTTCTCGTTGATCTCCTCCAGCGTCTTCGCCATCTCGCTCCTCCTCTGCGACAGCGTGGGCGCCCGTATCTCGATCTCGGGCAGCACTTAGTGAGAAAGCTCACCAAGTGTAAAGGCTATGGTACCACGAAATCAGCGGCCCTCGCAAGTGCCTCGACCGTTGGTTCAGGGTCATTTCATTATCCAGTGCAGCCGCCAAGAAGGCGCTCTTTCTGCAGGGCGGGGTCACCGAACCCCGCCTTAGTGCCCGCTAACGGCAGGAACGGCCGGCGGGCATTGGTGTGCCCGCCCTACAGCAACCCCTCCTAGCGATAATGAAATGACCCTGCCGTTGGCTTTGGCTCGCGGCGGCACAGTCGTGATTCGCGGCGGAACCGGCAGCGATGGCAGGCCCACGCTCGCGCCCGGAGGCCGCGCGACTGAGCGAGTATACTCCTGTGCCGCAGGCATGTATAGGGCGGCCCTGCCTTCGCGCGGCGCTCTCCTCGGTTCGGTTCGAGTATGGAACAATTACACTACGGGGACGGCGCATTAGGGAAAGGGGGTCCACGCGTTGGTTTGCCCACTATGTGAGACGGAGAGCAAGCGGTCGGACGATCGGTGCCAGGCCTGTGGCTCTTATCTGGGACTTCTGTTGCGGCGTCCGAGGCGGGTGGCCTATTGCATATGTGCCTCTATCGCGCTGGGTATTGCGCTCTTCGTTGCCCTGGCCTGTCAGGTCTTCGGCCCGATTCTTCGGGGCGGGCCGGCTGCGGGGCCAGGCACTTGGTTCTGGTGGGGGTTCGGCTTCGCGACCTTCTTCTTGGCGCTTGGCCTCTCTGCGCGGCAACACCTCGCGTCGGCGCTGCGGAGGCTGCTGCGCGCTCCCAGCCGCTGATTCACCCCTCAACCCGCTCGGCGGCGCGCAAGAAGGCATCCAACACTCCGTCGGCACAGGAATGTGCCTCCTACGCTCGATTGCCCTCCAGCGGCGCGTCTCGACCTACCCCCTCACTCACGCACCATCGGCGGCGGCTCCGCCCGCCACGCCTCCGCCGGGCTCTTGGGGTCATCCCACTCGGGTCCGATCCCGCGAATCACGCGCTCCATCTCGGTGTCGACATGCCAGCGCTCGGCTCCGCTCGCCGCCACCTGCCTCGCCGCGACGCCCAGCGAGAGGGAGGCAGCCGCGCACAGCAGGATGGCAGCCGGCAACACCCGCCGTAGGTTCCCGCGCCAGACCGGCCGCAGCCGCGCGTTGGCTGTGCGCGTCCATCGGACAACAACAAGAGGAACGAGGATTGGTGCGAGAAGTGACACCCCCATCGCCCACAGGCCGAGCGGCTCGGGCAAGAGTCGCGGATCAAGCAACCACTGTGCAACCCAGACCGCGACAAATGGCAGAAGGCACGCCACTGCGATCGCAGCTCCAGACTGCCGACTGAGAGCAGTTGCCCTGTCCGCTTCTTTGCGAGCGACTACGCTGGCCGCCACGAACACGACCAGGAATGCCACCAGCAGCATGCCGGACCAGATGCTTATGGCACGCAGCATCATGGATTGTCCTTCGGGCACGCCTCGGAGGCTCCCTACATACCTCCTGGTCAGCATCGCCCGCACCTTCGCCCGCCCCATGCTGTCGCGCACCTCTTCGGCGGCCTGTTCACCGGCCTGGCTGACGAAGAAGTCATGGTGCACTCCATGGAACAACCGCCCCCCCTGGAGCGGGCCGTCGGGAATGCCGGTCTCCCTGTCAGGCTTCCACACCCACACCGGCGAACCACCGACTCCTTCTATCGCGATGCCGACCAAACACTCGATGAGCGTGTCCGCTGACTGCTGCACATGCCGCCCGAACTGGACCGTCGCCATCCACCACCGAATCGCCTCCTCGTCTCGACCCTCCATCTCCGCCAGCCGTCCCTCGTACACGCGGATGCGGGCGCACTGCCTCAGCGTTGACACCCCGCCGATCAGCCACTTGGAGTTGAATGACTTCGAGAGCGCATCCCACGGCGACATGCCCATCCTCTCGAGAAGTCGGGCGGTCGCTGTGATAGACTCCTGGTAGTGCGAATCCGCCTCGGGCAGCCGGCCCGCCTCTTCCCACCGTTCCAGAGCATCCTTGTCTCGATGGAGGCCATAGAGGTAGTAAGTCTCGAGCGCCAACGGCGTCCCGTTCTCGGGCGCGGCCGTAGCCCAGGCGCGCATCGCCTCGAATATTGCCCCCACTTCCACCAGAGACAGCCTTCTCTGGCGCCCCGATGCAGCGATCTCTTCCTCGGCTCGGACTACCGATTCGGGGTCCGCGGGAGCGACTCTCCAGGTCCCAAGGCGAGCGTACTCCGGCCCGGCATCTATGAGCATCCCCACATACGCAGCCCACGCCGGCCCGCCTCCGCCCTTCTCGACGGCTTCTCTCAGCAGCGCCAGGCTGATTTCGAGGTCCTCT
>JAUVSA010000087.1 GCA_030597345.1 Bacillota bacterium | reverse complement strand
GGGAAGTGCAACAGCGGGATTCTCTTCGATGTGATCGGGCGATCTGTGAAGACGAACTTCCACGACGGGTTGATCGAGGGGTGTCACGTCTATCGGTGTGACCGGAGCGGGATAAAGACGTGGACGGACTGGAGCCGGCATCGGGGGTGGGCGCCTTACACGAACTTGGTGGTAAGAAACAATGTGCTCGATGACATCGGCGGCGACGGGATTGTGGCGTGCATGGCCGATGGGCCTTTGATCGAGCACAACACGGCCAGCCGGTGCAATGCGAGGTCGGGCGACTGGAACGTCGCGATCTGGGTGTGGGAGACGGACGATGCGGTGATGCAGTTCAACGAGGCCTATCTTACCCATACGACTAAGGACGGGCAGGCGTTCGATATCGATGGGATGACACGCCGGACGGTGGTGCAGTACAACTACAGTCACGATAATGAGGGTGGTTTCATACTGCTGTGCGAGAGCGGGCGCCCGGACCCCGGCCTGTTCAACGACGGATCGATTGTGAGATACAACATCAGCCAGAACGACGGCGCGAGGGTCTTTCAGGTCGGGGGGAAGGTCACGAACGCGAGGATCTACAACAACACCATCTACGTGGGGGAGGGAAAGGGCGATCCGCTGATGATCTGGCACAACAGAGACGGCGTGTGGCCGGACCAGACTCACTACTACAACAACATCTTCTTCAATCTCGGCAAGGGCGGGTACGACCTCGGGAAGAGCACGAACAATGTGTTCGACTACAATGTGTTCTGCGGGAGCCATCCGGAGACGGAGCCAGAGGATGCGCATAAGATGAGCGCTGATCCCAGGCTCGTGCATCCGGGGAGTGGTGGAGTCGGGAGAGACACCGTGGACGGCTACAAGCTGAGGCAGGACTCGCCCTGCATTGATTCGGGGATGACGATACCGGATAGCGGTGGTCTGGATTACTGGGGCGAGCCGGTTCCGAGCGGGTCCGGCACGGACCGGGGCTCCCACGAGCATCCCGGCACGTAGCCGGCCGTGCTTGGGGGTCGCCGGGACCAGAAAGACAGTTGGCCGGGAGTCTCGTCCAAGGGGGAAGGTCCGTGCGGCGTTGCGGGTGGATCTCTGACTGCGTTCCCAGAGGACAGAGGGCGACATTGACTCCGCTGATGGCAATCTTGCTGCTCGGCAGCGCGGTGGCGCTGGCCATTGCGGACGAGGCAGGTAGTCCGTGGGTCGCGAAGGTGAATGGTGAGCCAGTCTCGGTGGGGCTGTTCCAGCGACGGATCATGAGAAACAGGGCGCATGCGTACCGCTACTTCCGGGAGAAGTACGGCGCCGCGGACAGCCAAGACTTCTGGACCACCTGCTATGGCGGCGAGGCGCCGCTCGAGTGGATCAGACGGCGAGCGCTCGAGGAGTGTGTGCGGATCAAAGTTGAGCAGACACTTGCCCGAGAGAAGGGCGTCATCCAGGAGATCACGTACGTGGCTTTCTTGCAGAGTCTGGATAGGGAGAACGAGAGACGAAGGAAGGCGCTGGCAGCCGGCGAGCCGATCTACGGTCCGCAGCAGTACAGAGAGGACGAGCACTTCACATATGTCGTCACGAACATGGTGATAGAGCTCAAGAGGCGACTGTGCAGGGAGGAGCTGTATGCCTCCGAGGAGACGCTGAAGGAGCACTATGAAGCCATCAAGGACGAGCTATACGATCGCGGCGATCGCGTGATGATATGGGCGATGAAGATTCAGTTTCACCGCGGCGGAGGAGAGTCGGAAGGCGCGAGCAGAGAGCAAGCCAGGGCAGAGATCGAAGAGGCGAAGTCGAGGCTGGATGGGGGCGAGCGCTTCGAAGACCTGGCCAGCGAGTACAACGAGAATGGCTCTCTGCACGAGCGGGCCATGGACGACAAGAGCGTGCGATTCGACGACAGGATATGCCCTGAGCTGAGGGAGCAGGCGATGAAGCTGCCTGAGGGGGAGACGAGCGGCATATTCGAGGAACGCGGTGCTTTCTACATGGCGAAATGCGTCGAGAGGGAGAAGTTGGGCTACATGCCCTTCGAGGAAGTCAGAGCCAGCGTCAAGGGCAGGTACGTGGACGGAAGATACGAAGAGCTGGTCGCTGCTCTGGTGAAGAGTGCGCGGGTCGAGATCAATCCAGGCGTCTATGAGCAGATCAGAGTGAGGTAGGCCGGACGGGGGGAGGGGCGGACAGCGACGCTAGGCCCTGCGCCAGAGCAGGGCTGAGCCGAACAAGAGGGGGATGTCCCGCAGGAAGAGGTCCCAACTGGCAGTTGTGGCGCTCATCCCGGTGACATCGAAACAGCCGCACTCGATCTCGAGGCCGCGGATCTCCGCCTGAGCGATACCTATCATGAAGGCCACGGTGAGGGCGGTGGCCACTAGGCCTGCGGGCCGGCGCCACACCCCTACGATGAGCGCGACACCGGCCACGATCTCTACCGAGGGCATGGCGAGGGCGAAGGCGTTGATGAAGATGCGGGGGAGCATCTGGTAGTCGTTGACGATATCGGAGAAACGGTCGGGGTAGACGATCTTGTCGAAGCTGGCGTAGATGAAGACGCCGCCTACCGCGAGCCCGATGAGGCGGAGCACGATGCGATGTGTGAGGAAGCGACTAATGGCGTGGAAGAGGGATCTCATCTCACGTCGCTTTCCCTTGCGGTCGTCGCTGGGTCGGATATCCGGCCTCGGTCCATTCATCCCACCCGCGCTCGAGCACGAGGAGGTTCTCGTATCCCTCCTGTAATAGGCGCTTGCCCTGGCGGGTGCTGAGGCCACAGTGTCCGCCGTAGCAGTAGAGGACAAGTGTCCGATCGCGGGGGAGCTGTGACCGCGTGTCCGGCCACAGCTCGACCCACTTGCGCTGGGGGACGTTGATGGCACCTGGGATGTGATCGGCCTGGTAGTCCTTCTGGTCGCGCGAGTCCACGAAGATGGCCTGACCGGACTGGAGAAGGGCGAGCGCCTGAGCGGCGTCGATCTCCGGCAGGCGAGACTCGAAGATCCGGGGGAGGCCAACGCGGCCGTCGGGGGAGGGGAGCCATCTGATGCCCAGGGGGTTGGCTGCGTTGCAGGCCGCTGCGAGGAGGAGGGCGAGAACCAGGAGACCGGCGGCCCGGGCGGCGTGGGGGAAACGCCGGACACCCCAGCGGATCAGGGAGATCGATCCACAGACCAGCGGGCACGAGGAGCCGCGCTGGGAGAGGTCGGTCACATCAGAGGTGGTTTGCGGCAATTACCTGGGCTGTCCTTGAGAGTGTCGG
Organism: Bacillota bacterium; assembly: GCA_030597345.1. Classification (GTDB taxonomy): domain Bacteria; phylum Armatimonadota; class Hebobacteria; order Hebobacterales; family Hebobacteraceae; genus JAUVSA01. Next base: position 5,107 of record JAUVSA010000087.1, on the reverse strand, counting down.
CGTGGGCGGGCGGTCCAACGGATCTGGCGCAACCGCCTTCAGCCCACCTGGTTGTTCGCCAGGGCGGCCAGCGCTCCTGCAGAATGAGTGCGATAAGGCGCTGAAGGCGCGGGCGGAGGAGCAGGGCGTTCGGGCCTCCGCGTTGACGGCGTGAGGGGGCAGCGCCAAGCGGCAGGCAGCAGGCCCCTGCCGGACGAAGCAGTTAGCCACGTTCTGAGAGGAGGAACTGCGATGCTGCGGCGAGCGCTGGTGTGGACGATACTGGTAGGCGCGTTGAGCACAGGGTTGGTCTGGGCGGCGGAGCCATGCCGGTTTGTGGTGATGGGCGACAATCGGCCGCAATGGGGAGGGGAGGATGTGGTTACACCGTCGCCGATGTATCAGCGGGCGATCTCCGAGGTCAATCTGGTCCAGCCGGAGTTCGTGATCATCGTGGGGGATCTGATCTACGGATATGACTCTGACATGGCGCTGATTGAAAGAGAGTGGGACGCGTTCGATGAGGCGACCGCCCGGTTCGAGATGCCGGTGTACCTTCTCGCGGGGAATCACGATGTTTGGGACGATCCCAGCGAAGAGCTTTACCGGCATCGATATGGCCCGCTCTGGTACAGCTTCGATGTGAAAGACTGCCACTTCGTCGTGCTGGACTCGGAGGACCAGACCGCCCCGCAGAAGATCGCGGGGGAGCAGCTGGAGTGGCTGACGACGGATGTGGCGGCGGCGAAGGACAAGCGCATCTTCGTCTTCTTGCACCAGCCGCTGTGGGCCGAGGACGCTTACCCGGAGAGCGGGTGGTCGGAGGATGTGCATCCGCTGCTGGCGGCGGCAGGGGTGGACACGGTATTCGCCGGCCACTGGCATCACTATGAGATGATGGCGACGCGGGACGGGGTGCGGTACATCATCACCGGGGGCGCAGGTGCGGAGATCGGCGATCAGCCGGTGAGGGGCGCCTTCTACCATTACCTGTGGGTCACCGCGCCGCCGGCCGGGGAGGGGGAGGCGCTGCTGGCGGTAGTGCGGACGGGCAGCATCGATCCCGAGGACGTGGTCACGACCGAGATGAGAGAGGCGTGGGGGCAAGTGGGCGGCCAACTACAGTTGGGGACGATCCCGGTGGGGGCCGGGGAAACGACTGTGCAGAGAACGCTGAGGATCGAGAACCCGTTCGAGGAGCCGATGACAGTACGCGTGGAGTTCGGCGAGGCCGCTGGTTGGGAGGTGACGCCTGCCAGCAGTGAGATCACGGTGCCGCCAGAGGGAATAGGGACGCTCCGCCTCAGGATCACGGCTGACCCGGCCAAGCTGGAGGAGGGGCTGAGCTATCGGGTGCAGTTCGAGGTGGAGGGCCGAGGGGAGCTGGAATCGGAGTACGTGCTGAATGCAAGGAAGGCAGTTGATTGCCTGCCGGTGACGGGGGTGCGGATCGACGGCTCCCTCGACGAGTGGGTAGGTGAGCCGACGATCAGGGTCGATAGCGAGGCACAACTCGTCATCCAGCCCGAACTGTGGGGCGGCCCGGAGGCGTGCTCGGCCGTCGCCTGGCTGGGGTGTGACGCCGACAATCTGTACCTGGCGGCGCGGGTCAGGGATCCGAGCCTGGAGCCCTGGTCAGAGGGCGAGCACGTCGCCAGCGGTGACTCGATCGAGATCTATCTGGATGGCCGACCCGAGGGGGAGTTGGGGAGACGGCGGTACGCCGAGGGGGTGACGTACCTGGTGATCCATCCGGGGCTGGGGGAAGAGGAGGCGAGGATCGCATACCAGGAGGCGCGGTTCACTGAGCTGCCGGGGGTGGAGGTGGCTTCCCGTCTGATCGAGGATGGGTACGAGATAGAACTGGCGATCCCGCTGAGCAGCTTTCCGTCCCGCGGAGATGTGCTGGGCTTCGATCTGGCGGTTAACGACAACTCCGATCCCGGCGGCCGGGTGCAGTTGATGTGGGCCGGGACGGCCGATAACTGGGAGGGCGCGAGTGGGTTTGGGCTGGTGAGGGTTGGCAGGAAGTGAGGCCAGGGCAGGAGGCAATCTTCCTTCGACAGGCTCAGGACAGGCCTGCCGAACAGGGGTGCGAGCTGGCTACAGGTAGCCTTCTTTTCCCCTGCGCTCGATCTCTTCGAGTGCGTCGCGGACGTCTTGGGCGGCGTCCTCGCGGACGACGAGGAGGGCGTCGTCGGTGTCCACTATGATGTAGCCTTCGACGCCGACGGTGACGACGAGGCGGCCGGAGCCGGCCATGACGAAGCAGTTCTCGCTGTTGACCGCGATGTGATTCTCTGGGTGAACGTCTAGTAGGCCGCGGCGGCGGGCGATGTCCTTGATCGCGCGCCAGTGTCCGACGTCGCTCCATTCGAGCGCGGTGGGCACGACGGCCATGTCCTCTTCCTGTTCCGCGATGCCGTAGTCCATGGAGATCGAGGGCAGGTCCTCGTACACCTTTTCCATGAGCTCGCCGGTGGGGTCGTCGGCCGCGGCCAGCTTGCGCATGCCCTCGGCGACCTCCGGCAGGTGGACTGCGCAGCGCTCCATGAAGTGACCGGCCTGGAAGATGAACTGACCCATGTTCCAGTAGTAGCCGCCGTGAGCGAGGTAGCGTTCGGCCGTTTTCTCGTCCGGCTTCTCGGTGAAGCGCGCGACGCGGTAGACCCCGCTGCTGGGCTTCTTGAGTCGCTCGCCGCGCTGGATGTAGCCGTAACCGGTGTCCGGATGGGAGGGCATGACTCCCAGCACGACGATGAGGTCTTCCCCGGCGGCCTCGGCGGCAGTGCCTACATAGTCGCGGTAGGTGAAAGCGTCTCCGATGTAGCTGTCAGCCGGGGTGGCCACGACTACGGCCTCTGGGTCCGTGTGAGCAATGCGGGCCGCCGCGAGCGCCACGGCGGGAGCGCTGTTGCGCCCCACTGGCTCCCCGAGAATGTTGTCCGGCGGCACCTCGGGCAGCTGTTGCCGGGCGAGATCGACGAACTCCCGGTTGGTCACCACCCATATGCGCTCCGGGGTCGTCAACGGACGGACCCGGTCATAGGTGTCCGCCAACATGGTGCGATTGGACAGCAGGGACTGGAACTGCTTGGGCCGGCTGCGTCGTGAGATGGGCCAGAGGCGGGTGCCAACGCCGCCGGCCATGATGACTGCATGCACGCTTCCTGTTGAGGCGGCCATGCTACCCTCCCGCCATTTCTTGGACGAACTGCCGACCGGCGGCCAGCAGCGCCGCGAGGTCCTGCTTGCTGCGTGCTTCCGAGTAGACGCGGACCAGTGGCTCCGTGCCGGAGAGGCGCAGCAGCAGCCAGCTCCCATCTTTGCGGATGAACTTGGCGCCGTCGAGCCGGTTTATCTCCGCCACCGGCTGGCCGGCGATGGCGTCCGGCACGAAGGACGGGAGGCGATCCCTGACTCGGTCACGCCCGTCCTGGCTGAGCCTATGATCGTCTCTGTCAAAGAAGAACTCCCCGCCGGCGAGGGCGAAGACGTCGGCGAGGATCTCGCGCACGGGCTTGCGCTCGTAGGCCAGGGCCTCACAGGCGGTCAGTGCGGTGAGGGAGCCGTCGCGGTCAGGGAGGTGGCCCCTGATGCCAAAGCCGCCGCTCTCTTCGACACCGAGGATGATGTCGGTGGATTCGATCATGTGAGGGGCAATGTTCTTGAATCCGACCGGCGTCTCCGTCACTGTGCAGCCGAAGTGCTCGCAGAGCCGATCCAGCATGGAGGTGACGTTGATGGTGCGGATTACCCTTCCGCGCCAGCCGCGGTTCTTGAGGAGGTGGTAGAGTATGAAGACGATGGTACGCTGGATGTCCAGGTACTCGCCGTGGGCCATCATGGCGAAGCGATCGCCGTCACCATCTGTTGCCAGGCCGACGGCCACGTCCGGACTGGCGGTCAACGGTATACTGGCCTCGAGATTAGGGCCAATGGGTTCGGGCTGCATTCCCCCGAAGGTCGGGTCGGGGGCTGCGCGCACCGCGCGCACCTCCGCGCACCCGGCACGCCGGAGCGCTTCATCGAAGAACCCCGTCCCCGCTCCGTGCATTAGGTCGGCCACGACGATCAGCTCGGCCCGGGCAATTGCGTCACGATCCACCATGGAAAGCAGGCGATCGAGATACTCCTCTCGGATGTCGAACGGCTCGTGCTCGCGCGGCAGCGCCTTCTCGCCGCCGTCGGGCTGCGCGCTCAGCAGGCGATTCGCTTCTTCCCCGATCCACTTGGCATCTTGATCGAGGACGGAGGCCCCCTCGGGGCGCTTCACCTTGACGCCGTTCCATTCCGCGCGGTTGTGGCTCGCAGTCAGGACGACCGCGCCGCCAAGGCTGTTCTCGACCACGTAGAAGCAGATTGCGGGGGTCGGGACGAACCCGGCGCAGAGCCGGGTGTCGAGGCCGCCATCGGCGAGCTCGTCGGCGACGGCGGCGGCGAAGCGGTCGCCGAGGAAGCGGGTATCGTGGCCGATGGCAATCGGGGCCCGGTGGGGCTGCTGCTTGAACCAGTTTGCGGAGGCGCGGGCGACAGCTCGCACGCGGTCGAACGTGTAATCATCGGCGAGGACTGCACGCCATCCCTCGGTGCCGAAGCGAATGGGTCTCACTCGTCACTCCATTCCCAGGTCGAGCATGTCTTTGAGGCTGAGCATTCCCTGGAGGCGCCGGTCCGCGTCCACGACGGGCATGTCACCGATCTTGTACTCTCTCATCAGGCGCAGTGCCTCGATGGCCGGTTGGTCCGGTTGAGCGATCTTGGGGCTCCGGGTCATCACCTCGTCTGCTCGGCCGGCGAGGGCGTTGTCGTCGGAGAGCAAAGCGCGCCGGACATCGCCGTCGGTGATGATGCCGGCCAGGCGTCCGCTCTCGTCCGTCACTGCGGCCGCTCCGGCTCGGGCGGCGGTGATGGCAAAGAGCACGTCACGTAGGACGCTGTCTTCCTGGACGGTGGCCAGCGCGTCTCCCTGCCGCATCAGGTCGGCGACGCGGTTGCCGGCCTTTCGGCCGAGCGGTCCTCCGGGATGCAGGGCGGCGAAGTCCTCTCTGGAGAACTGTCGGGCGGTCATCACGGCCACCGCCAGGGCGTCGCCCATGGCTAGCTGGGCGGTGGTGGAAGCGGTGGG